>NZ_JBSSDI010000004.1:0-130082 GCF_054060575.1 Thermostichus sp. MS-CIW-15
TTGACGATTGCAGGGGATCCCCGCGGCAGCAGTCAAGGGTGCTCGGGGTGTGGTCGTGAGGTGCCCAAAAAGCTGCATGAGCGGTGGCACGATTGTCCGCACTGTGGGTTGAGGATTGGCAGGGATCACAACTCGGCGAGAGTCATCAAATCCAGAGCGGTGGGGCGTCCCGTTCTTCAAGCTCAGGAAATGTCCTGCTATCGGGCAGGAGTCACTGGGAAGCCCGCACTCTATGCGTCAGCATGAGTGCGGGAGTACGTCACGAAGCCAGAAAATTGACCAGCTTTTGCAGGCGATCCCAGGCAGCGCCGCTGGCAAGGATCTCCCGCGCTTGGGCAATTCCGGATCCCCAATCGGGAACGGCTCCGGCCACCTGCAGGGCCAAAGCGGCATTGAGGGCCACCACATCCCGCTGGGCAGGCGCTCCGGATCCTTGGAGAACTTGGGCGAGGATGGCGGCATTTTCCGCCAAGTTCCCCCCCTGGAGGGCCTGGACAGGTGCGGGCGTAAGATCGTAATCTCGCGGGTTCAAAACTTCTGTTCGTACCAGCCCACCGGAAAGGATGCCCAGATCGGTGGGCTGATCCAACCCGGCCTCGTCCAGACCTTCGCGGCTGTGCAACACCACGGCCCTTTCCCGCCCCAACAGACGCAAGGCCTCGGCCATCACCGGCACCAGCTCCGGGGCATAAACCCCGATCACCTGGCGGTTGGGATAGAGGGGATTGACCAGGGGCCCCAAGAGATTAAAGACAGTGCGAACTTTAAGGGCGCGGCGGTAGGGGATCACCGCCCGCATGGCCGGGTGCCAGTGGGGGGCAAAGAGAAAGGTGATGCCCACTTCCGCCACCGCCGCCCGCACTTGCTCTGGCTCAGCGCTCAGGTTCACCCCCAACGCCTCCAGCACGTCCGCCGAGCCAACCTTGCCAGAAGCAGAGCGGTTGCCATGTTTAACCACCGGGATCCCGGCTGCACTGACCACAAAGGCCACAGCAGTGGAAATGTTAAACGTGCCGGCCCCATCTCCCCCGGTGCCGCAAGTATCCACCAACAGGGGCAGATCCAGGGGGGATCCCAGGGAAGCTCGCTGCAGCACCCGCGCCATGCCGGCCAGTTCACTGGCGCTGACCCCCTTGGCTTGCAGGGCCGCCAAAATCGCTCCCGACACCACATCCGGCACTTGGTTGTGCAGCCAGCCGTTCATCAACTGTTCGGCTTGGGCTTCGCTCAGAGATTGCCGCTCCAGCAACTGTCCCAAAAGCTGGGGCCAAAGGTCAGCCGTTTCCGTCATGGGGCGGGATCCGGGTTTTCAGCAAGCCCTCATCCTAGCATAGGTCTGCGGGGGCTCTTTCGGCCAAAGCGGCTAGAGATCGCGCAGCCAAGGGTCCGAGACAGGGGCAGCCGCCGCCAGATCCCTTCGCTCCCCGTGGGATCCAACAAACGCCAGGCCAGCAACCCTGCTGCCGAGAAGAAAGCCAAAGCCAGCAGCAGCGCCAGGGAGTTTTGCACGCTTTTCCAGGCGAATCCAACCTGAGATCTCCGTTGAACAGGTCGGGAGCCCTTTTGAGCGGGGGAGGGTGGTTTTGCAGAAGTTGGGGAGGGGGGCAACGGAGCAGCGGGAATGGGAGGCCCTGGCAGCCGCTTCCAAGCCATAGCCACAGCCTGGGGGCGCTGGCGCTGGCGCATCCACCGGTTGAGCTCGGCCAGAGAGATGGCACAGAGGTTGGCAAGGCCCAGCCCCTGCACTCGCTCGACCAAGGGTCGGTCGTTGCTCACCACCACCACCAGGGATCCCGGCTGCTGTTGGGCCAGGGCATAGGCACACTCGGCAATGGCCTGCTCTAGGCGGACTCGCAGCGACTGCTCGCCGGCGTTGACTTCACCCACCAGGGCGCGGGCTTCTGAGACGGCAAATCCCAAACGGGGCCAGTGGCGCAAGAAGGCGCGCGCTGTCGATTCTTCTTGGGGGTCGATGGCCTGTCGGGTTAGGCGTTCTAGCTCCGCCATCACCGCCTGGGGCAGCACACACACCCCAAAACGGGCCCATTCCTGCCACAGAGCCGGGCGACCGGCCAGGATCGCAGAGCTGTCGAAAACGAGCAACGGCGAGATTTCGGCCATAGGGGGCGCCAGCGGCGGGCTCACCCTCAATTGTGCAGCTTCTCCGAGAACTTGGGGAGGCGGGATCCCTCGGCCAAACAGAGGCGGATGGCCAGCGGGTAGAGGCGGTGTTCCTGGGCCTGGATGCGCCGGTAAAGGGATTCCACCGTATCTTCCGGCAAAACCGGTACGGCTGCTTGCGCCACAATGGGGCCGCTATCCATTTCCAACGTGACCCGGTGGACGGTGCAGCCGGTGATTTTCACGCCGTACTCCAGCGCCTGCTCCACCGCCCGCAGGCCCTTGAAGCTGGGCAAGAGGCTGGGGTGGAGGTTTAAAACCCGCTCCGGATAGGCAGACAGCAACACTTGGGTCACCAAACGCATCCAGCCGGCCATGATCACCCACTCCACCTGATACTCCTGGAGCACTTGCAAGATGGCCGCGTCCAGCGCCTCCCGGCTGGCATAGTGCCGATGGTTGAGCAGAATACAAGGGATCCCTCTTCGCCGCGCCCGCTGCCGCACGTAGGCGTCTGGATTGTTGGTGATCACGACGGCAATTTGCGCCCGTAGCTCGCCAGCATCGATGGCTTGGGCGATGGCCTCGAAGTTGCTGCCGTTGCCGGAAGCCAAGATGCCCAGGATCCCCGGCTGGGGAGGAGCCGGGATCTCGCCGGGGTCTGGCCAGAGGAGGTTAGGCAAGTCCATACGAAAAACTCGAGGGAGAGTCCGCAGCCCCGCTATTTTAGACCCAGCCGGATTTGGCTGCGACCTGCTCTTGTCGGAGAGAGAGTCCAAAAACTAGGCTGCCACTGATGCTATCCAGCCTGTCCAGCACCGCTCAAACCCTGGGCAAGGAGCTGAAAGCGCTGAACTGAATTGTGCAAAAGCACGAGGTGCTGATCGCAGAAACTGATGCTGGCTCCCCGAGGAGCTCTGGCTCGCTTTGACAGGCGCAGCGGTGCTATCGAGCTCCGCCCGGCTTAGCTGCAGGAGGAAACGGGAGAGATACGCCAAGAAATGCTGCGGATGTGGCAAGGGATCTGCAATTGGTGGCGGGATTTTCTGGAGTTTCTGCAAAGATAGGCCAAGCCAATTCCAGGAACTGGGCCTGGATCTTTCGCGGGCTGGTCTAAATTGGGAAAGCATTGACCTTGGTGTGAGAGCATGGCTCCCTTGAGAAAGCGACAGCGGCGATTTTGGCTTTTTGGCCTGATCGTCCTTCTGGTCGGATTGATGGGATCCCTGACGCAAGCGCAGCAAAGCCTCACCCAGGCCCAGTTGGAGCAGGCCCAATACGTGCGCAGTTGCGGCACTTGCCATGTGGCGCTGCCCGCTCAGGTGTTGCCCACCGAAACCTGGCGACGGCTGCTACAGGATCCCAACCACTACGGCCAGCAGATCCAGCCCCTGACCGGCGTGGCTTTACAACTGGCTTGGGGCTATTTGCGGCCTAATTCCCGTCCCCTGCGCCAAGGGGAACCGGTGCCCTATCGCCTGGCCGAGTCTCGCTACTTCCGCGCTTTGCACCCGCAAGTAGACTTTCCCAACCCAGTGCGGGTGAGCGGCTGTGTGGATTGTCACCCCAAGGTCGATGCGGGAGACTTTGCCAGCCTCTCGCCGGAATGGCAATCTTGAGAGGCGCAGAGACAGCATGCAGGTAGATATAGGCGCTATTCTGACCGGATATGCCCAGGGCTACTTCCTCATGGCGGACGAAGAAACCGGATCCCTGGCCTGGTATGGCACCGAGCAGCACGCGCTGATCCCTTTGGACGAGCGGTTTCACTGTCCCCGTTCGCTGCGGCCTTTGGTGCGCGGCAGTTGCTTTCAGGTGCGGATCAACGGCGCTTTTGAGCAAGTGGTGGAGGGCTGTGCCGCTCGCCCCCAAACTTGGATTAGCTCGGAATTAAAGCAGATCTACCTTGCCCTGCACCAAGCGGGGTTTGCCCACAGCTTTGAAACCTGGCAGGGAGACACCCTAGCAGGCGGGATCCTGGGCATTGCTTTGGGGGCGGCCTTTATCGGCGAATCGATGTTTTACCGCATTCCCAACGCTTCGAAGGTGGCGCTGGTCAAGCTGGTGGAACACCTGCGGGAGCGGGGCTTTCGCCTTTTTGACGCCCAGTTGATGAACCCGCACCTGGCTCGCTTTGGGGCTTTTCTCATGGACGGACGGGATTACCAGGAGCTGTTGCAGCAGTGCCTGCGGATCCCTTGCCGGTTTGACTGAGCCAGCGCCCTGGGGGGCAGGGGGTATTTATCAAGAGGGGTGGATTGGGCTAGGTTAAAGGTAGTGTTCAGCTTTTGTTCCGGCCATCCCGATGTCGCAGCCCTCTCCTGTCAGCTCCACCCCTGTTGAGAAGGGATCCTCGCCTCAGGTGAGCTATACCCGCCTGGCCATGCGCAACATGGTGCGTAAAGGCAAAACCTCCCTCCTGCACTTCACTCTGACAACAGCGGGGTTGCTGGCAGTGTTGGTAGGGCTGGCGTATCTGTTTCACTGAGTTTCACTGCCTTTGATGTTCCCTCCTAAACTTTTCCCAAAGTTAAGTGTTAGGAAGGTAAAGGACGGGCAGCGAGGGAGCCGGGTTTCGTTGGCGGCAACCTCTGCTGCTGCAGACCTCATCTTTGGCCCTTGGGACTTTTGCCTATGCAAACTTCGCTAGATCGCACCTCCACCCGTTCTGGCATTCGCCTGCTGTTGTTTGCTCAGGGTCGAGCCAATATCGAGGAACTGGCGGAGCAATTGCGTCGGCACATCCAGGGGCTGCCGGGCCAGCATCCTGCCCATCTGAAGGTGGTACCGCTGGAGGAGCACCCCTACCTAGCAGAGCACTACAAGTTGGTGGTGACGCCAGCCTTGGTGAAAGCAGAACCCCTGCCGGCTCAGGTCTTGGCGGGCGAAGATCTGGCGACGCAGTTGGAAGTGTGGTGGCCCCGCTGGCAGGGTCAGGCGGCTTTGGTTTCCTACCAGGAAGAGGCGGGTCAAGATCCTGCTCCTCCCCCGACCACCGAGGCGTTGTTGCAAATGTCGGAAGAGGTGTTTTCGCTGCGCCAGGAGCGCGCCCAACTGCGGGAGCAGTTGGACTTCAAAGACCGCGTTCTGGCCATGCTGGTGCACGATTTGCGCAGCCCCCTGACGGCTACAGCCCTGGCGGTCGAAACCCTACAGCAAGGGCGAGAAGGATCCCTGGACAAGGCGGTGGAGCGGCAGTTGTTCGAGCATGCCCGCCAGCAATTGCGCAAGATGGACAGCATGATCACCGATATTCTCGAGTCGGCCCGTGGCAGTGCCTCGGAGCTGCGGATTCGAGCCGTGGAAACTCAGTTGGCCAGCCTATGCCAGCCAGTGATCGAGGAGCTACTGCCTCGCATCCAAGCCAAGCAATTGCAGTTTCAAGCCGATATTCCGGTGGATCTGCCCACAGTTCACGTGGATCCCGACAAGATCCGCCAGGTTATTTTCAACCTGTTGGACAATGCCATCAAGTACACTCCCGCCGGGGGATCCATCCGCCTCAACATCCTCCACCGCACCAGCCAAAAGGTACAGGTGACCGTCAGCGACACCGGCCCTGGGATCCCGGAAGCCGAGCAAGAGAACATCTTCTCCGATGCGGTGCGCCTATCCCGCGACCAACAGCAGGAAGGCTATGGCATTGGCCTTTCCCTTTGCCGTCGCATCGTGCGCGCCCACTATGGCCAGATTTGGGTGGAATCGATCCTGGGCAAGGGCAGCAGTTTTCATTTCACCTTGCCGGTGTATCGACTCTGCGGTCGCTAGCCAAGCTTTGGCCCTCGCTTTTCCCTGTTTCTCCCGAGAGCATGATCGGCCAGAACCAGTGGGGGCGCATCAGGATCACGGTGTCGATGACGTGAATGATGCCGTTGTCCGCCTCGATATCCGCCTGGATAACGGTGGCATTGTTCACCTCAAACACGTCCCCCTCGATAAACAAATCGATGGGGGATCCCTCTACCGAGCCTACACGCTGGTACTTGGCCAAATCCGCCTTTTTCAGGCGACCGGGCACCACGTGGTAACACAAAATGCGAGTCAATTGGGGGATGTTTTGCACTAGGGTGGTGATGGTGCCGGGGGGCAACTTGGCAAAAGCCGCATCGGTGGGCGCAAAAACAGTGAAAGGGCCAGGGCCTTTCAAAGTATCCACCAAGTTTGCCGCCTTCACGGCTGTAACCAAGGTGGAAAAACCCTCAGCAGAAACTGCAATATCGACAATATCAGGCATGGCCAAGATCCTTGTTTTGCTGAAGTGGGAATAAAGGTCTGGACGGCAGGTTCAGAAGAGCAGTTGGGTCCAAGCAGGATCGGGAAAAGGGAAAGCCAAAACCGACCACCTGAAATCGGCGTAATTGTCCTCAACTAGCGGTAGTTTTGATCCTGAATATAGGAGAGGCGGGCTGCCTCGCGGATGCCGTATTCCGGTCGGGTGAAGCGATTGAGCTGTCCCTCAAAATAACGGCGGTTCATCATCAAATGCCGCGGGTTGGGATCGTCCAGAGGATACAAGAAAGCGGCTCTCCCCGCCTGGATCACGGCTGAAGTAACGTTGTACATGGAGCGCTGGAAGCTGATCCCAAGCTGGATCAGCATGTCGTCTTCACCACGGCAATGCTTGCGGTAATACTCCACCAAATACTGGGGCAAAAAGTGGTACATATCCTGGTGCAAAAGGGTCGGCGGGATCCCGGCACTGCCCACCGGAAACTTATCGGCGTAGAGAACCCCGTAGTGGAAATCCAATTGGTTGGTGGGAACTTCGTTGGCTTGGGCGTTGTAGGACTTGGTGCCGCGGAAGGGAGAGGTGCGATAAAACACCGCTTCCACATAGGGGAAAGCCGCCTCGTATAGCCAAGTGAATCCTTTGGATTTGGGCACAATGTCGTACCACTCTCCTCGAATGCGCACCCGGTGATAAATGGGCCGCCCGGCAACGGCGAAGATCCCGTTAACCAAAAAGTTCATCGCCTCCGGCACGCTGGTGATTTTGCCCTCGTCGTAGAGATCGCTCATCTCAAAAAAGACGGGGGCCATCACCTCCCAAAACAGGCCCAGCACCGAATACATGGTGGCCTGGCGGCAGAGTTCCAGAAACATGTCTGGAAAGAGCTTGTACAGGCCGGTCAAAAGGGGGTTGCCCTGGCAGTAGGCGCGGATGGCGCGGTCGGCATTTTGCTTGTATTCTTCCGAATCCATATAGGGATCCAGCAGGCCTCCCATATCCCGGTGCCAGAGCATGGCCCGCATACATTCTTCGGCAAATTCCATGTTGATGCGGTCATGCCAAAGGTGATGCAAAATCCGCGGCAGCTTGCGCTTGAGCTCCCCTTTTTCCATGAACTCCAGCAGTTCCGGGTGGGCCGTAGCGGGGCCGCGCCAAATGCGCAAATCGGCATTATCCCCCGCGTAGTGGTTGGCCAGCTTCAAATATTCTTCGGGAATGATGAACTTAAAAAAGGGCAAGGGATCCACAAACACCTGCTCGGCAATGTAGAGCAGATCGCGCCAGTAAAAGTCCATCGGCACCGCATAGGCTTTGTAGAGGCCGATAATTTGCATCAGGTTTTCCGGCGTATCCGGCAGCATCGATCCCCCTGCCTCGAGGCGATGCACCACCTCGGCAAAGGGATGGGTGGAAGGGGGGAGCTTGGGCGTAACCAGGGTCGTCGTCATGGAAAAAGTCTCCAACTCTTCACTGCCTTCGGCTAGGGGAGAAAGTCATGAGCTTGCGTTGTCCATCAGGGATCCCTGCAGCAAACTGGAGGGAGAAGAATGTTCGGCTTCCGCGATGACAAGCGTCTGGGCTTGAGCCACCTGGGTGGATAGAGTAAAGGCCAAGGTTTGGGGCCATTTCACCAGGTTCATGGGCTGGATCCCAAACCAGACGATCAAGGCAGTTAAAAGAAAGCCCGGGATCCGCTCCCAACCTTGCACCCGGGGGTAGTAGGCGGTGCGGTTGTCCAATTTGCCGAAGCAGGTGCGGTTGAGCAAAATCACAAAATACACCGCCGTCAAGCCGGTGCCGCAGATGCTGAGCAACGTGGGCAACGGAAAATCTTGGTAGCTGCCCTGGAAGATCAAAAACTCGGCCACAAAGCCCACCAAGCCCGGGATCCCGGCGCTGGCCATGCCGCCCAAGATCAACAGGGCGCTCACGGTGGGCAGGCCGCGCAGAGGATTGAGCAGGCCGTTGAGCACGTTCAGATCCCGCGTTCCCACCTTGCGCTCCACCAGGCCCACCAGATCAAACAGCAGCGCCAGAATCAGGCCGTGGGAGACCATCTGCACCATCGCCCCCGTCAGGCTAATCGGCGTGGCCGCCGCCATACCCAGCAGGATGTAGCCCATATGGCCGATGGAGCTGTAGGCCACCATGCGCTTGATGTCTTTTTGGGCGATGGCCGCCAAAGCCCCCGACAGCACAGCAATAGCCCCCCACCAGGCCAGCAGCCCACTCAGATCGGCCCAAGCCTGGGGAAACAACTGCAGCCCAAAGCGAAACAGACCATAGGTGCCCAACTTGGAGAGCACCCCTCCCAGCAGCACCGCCACCGGCGGGGAAGACTCGCCGTAGGCGTCGGGCAGCCAGGTGTGGAAGGGCACCAGCGGCATCTTGATGCCAAAGGCCACAATCAAAGCCAACAGGGCCAGGGTTTGGGCAGCGGGGCCCAGGGAGCTGATGCGAATCTCGGCCAGCTCAAAAGTATGGGGATCCCCCAGCCAGTAGACGGCCAGAAACGCCCCCAACAGGAAGACGGCGGAAACAGCGGTGTAGATCAAAAACTTGATGGCGGCATAATCCCGCTTGGGGCTGCCCCAGATGGAAATGAGCAAGTAGATCGGGATCAGCACCAGCTCGTAAAAGAGGAAAAACAACAGCAGGTTCTGGGCGGCAAAAGCCCCGTTGACCGACCCACTCATCAGCAGAATGCAGCCGTAAAAGAGATTGGGCCGCTTGGTCTCCGGCTCAGCCGTCAAAATGGCGATGAGAGTGAGCAGCCCGTTCAGGGCCACCATCAACAAAGCCAGCCCGTCCAAGCCCAGGGAGTAGCTCAGCCCGATTTGCGGGATCCAATCCCACCGCTGCTCCCACTGAAAGCCGGTCGCCTGCACGTCGAAGCGGGTAAACAGAAATAGCGAGATGGCCAACGGGATCCCGGCCAAGACCACCGCCAGCTTGCGCCCTCCCAAGCCCAGGAACAGCAGCAGGGATCCCAAAATCGGCAACCCAATCAAGGCACTCAGCATGGTCTTTACCCCCTCGACCTACCCAAGCCTAGAGAACCACCAACCCAGCAGGGCTACCCCCACCACAATTGTCAGCACATAGGCCTGCAGCTGGCCGGAGGTGGTGTACTTCAGGACTTGGCCGCCTGCCAGCACCGCCAAACTGGTCAAATTCACCACGCCGTCCACCACGTAGCGGTCAAAGAGGGCCGTAACCTCAGAAATGATGCGCACCACAAACACCACGCTGGCGCGGTAGAGCGTGGGGGTGTAGAAGTCGTTGGCCAGCAGATCCTGCCAGTCGGCCAAGAAAGCCCAGTCCACTGGCCGCCGCCCCCGCGGCAGGTACAGCCAGGCTCCCAACGCGATGCCCGCCAAGCTGGATCCGGCCATCACCGCAATCGGGATCCCCTGCAGAGCCGGCAAGAGATCCAAGGCCGCCAGAATCATCGGCACATGCAGCGTCACCCCCATCATGGCCGTGCTGGGCAACATCATCGGCCAGTGCACCTCTGGGGAGCGCTCGCTCATCTGCTGCGGCTTGCCTCCCCAAACCAGGCCGAATACCCGCGTCAGCCCCAGCGCCGTTACCGCGTTGGTGACCAGCACCACTGCCGCCCACAGCCCCTGCCCCGATTGCGCCAACTGCTGCCACAGATCCGTCAGCACCCAGAAGGAGCCGAAAGGCGGCAGGGCCACCATGCCGGCCATCCCCGTCAAAAAGCACAGGCCGGAAATGGGCCGCCGCGACCACAAGCCCCCCAGATAGCGCAGATCCTGGGTAATGCTGTTCCAGATCACCATGCCCAGCGCCATCACCAGCAAGGCCATCGCCGGCGCATAGGTGAGCAGCAGTTGGTAGGCCTGTTGCGTGTGTCCTGTGCCCACCGCTACAAAGATCAAGCCCATGTAGGCGCTCACCAGGTAGGACAAGGCCCGCTTGGCATCAATTTGGGCCAGGGCCACCAGGGATCCCCCCACTGCCGTCAGCCCCCCGATCACCAGCATCAGCCGCAACACCGTCGGGGAAAGCTCATAGAGCGGCTGCAGCCGAATCAACACCCAAGCTCCTGTGCCCACCACCACCGCATTGCGCAAGATCGTAGAGGGGATCGGCCCTTCCATCGCCTCATCCAGCCACAGATGCAGAGGGAACTGGGCACACTTGCCCACAGGGCCGGCCAGCAACCCCAGCCCCACCAAGGCGATCAAGTTCGGATCCACAGAGATAGCTCCTGCCTGCACCGACTTTGCCCAAGCCGTCAAGTCCTCAAACTCCCAGGATCCCGTCAAAGGATAGATGGCGATGACCCCCATCAAGAGCAACAGGTCGCCGATGCGCTTGGTTAGAAAAGCATCCCGGGCCCCAGTTACCACCAGCGATTGGTTAAACCAAAAGCCCACCAACAGGTAGGTGCCCAGAGTCAAAATCTCCAGGATGACGTAGCTGAAAAACAAAGAGTCGCACAGAGCCAGAGCGCACATCCCCCCCTCAAACAGGCCCAGCAGCGAGAAGAACCGCGCCCAGCCCCAGTCCATTTCCATGTAGCCAAAGCCGTAGATCTGGGCCGCCAGGTTTAGCCCCGTCACCACGGCGCAGGCCCCCAGCGTTAGCGATGAAACCTGCAGCGGCAGCTCCAACACCAGATCCCCTACCTGCAGCCAGGGCAGCCGAATCACCTGCGCCGGCTGATCCCAAATCGCCACCAGCGCCCCCACACTGTGCAAGAACGCCACCAAGGTCAGCAGCGCATTTAGATAGCCCGCCGGTCGGGGGCCGGTGCGCCGGGTGATCCCAGGGGACCAAATCAACGCCCCCAGCCACGCCACTAGCGCATAGAGGGGAATTAACCACGCGGTTCTGACCAGCCCGTCCAAACTCATAATCCTCCTTACGGCCAGGAATCCCGCCTGACCCCATCGCCTACTGAGATCCTGTAAAAAATCTTAAGAGGCATCCTAGTGGCAAACTAGGATAGACAAAAATCAAGTTTTCCGATGAAGGCTATAGATTTCTAGCTAGGGAAGCGGAAACCTTCTCGCAGGCAACACAGACAGGCAGGAACCGTTGCCGGAGGGCTCCAGGTGGAGAGGGCCTCGGCCAAGGGACAGCTTGGCGCAAAAAGTAGAGGGATCCCCTTTTCCAGCGGGGATCCCCGTCGAGCTTTGGATGTCATCGTCGACTGTGAGCCTTGGTTCCTCAGCAGGAGGTAAGACTTGCCTTCATGGGCCTAGGTCAGCTCTCCGACTTACTGGAAGTCTGCACGTACAAGATCACCAGGAAGATCGAGGGTACCAGAATAACCAAAATGGTGGCCAAAAGGCCCAGGTAGTTCGTCTCCATAGCTGCACACGCCGCAAACCCAACTGGCAGCTAGCATACCATTCTCAGGTACGCCTTGCCCAAAAGCGGCCAAGCCGGCTCTAGGGTTTCGTCTTCACCGCAACATCCCCCAATACCTTCGTCTGGCAGGCGAGACGATAGGTATCGGGCTTGCGCTTGAGCTTGCGGTTTTCCGCCTCGGTGCGGGGAGAGAGGTTCTCGGCTCCCTCGACGATCTCCACCACACAGGTGCCACACTGGCCGTTGCCGCCGCAGTTGAGCAGCTTGGCCATCATCTTGTAGAGGTCGATCTGGTTCTCCAGCGCCTTCAAGCGCAGGTTAGCGCCTTCCGCGACGACGATCTCTCTATTCTCGTTGACAAAGCGAATCGTTGCCATAATCTCGCCCGAAACCACGACACCTTTCAGATTGAGCCAGGAAAGCTCCAGGGTTTGCTAAGTATTGTTACACTTTAAATCATATTTTTAATCTTTGGCGAGAGATCTGGGAAGATGATGGCAGATAAGAGGGCATCCCGCCTGAAGCCGCTCAGGTCAGTTGCGTTTCGTTATACTGTTTGATGCCTGTGATGAAAATCCTGAGAGCGATGTCCTCACTGGGTGCGCTCTTGGGTTAGGTGGGTGCGGCACCCCTCGACACTGAAGAGACTGCTTAGGTAAGGATCCCAGGTGAAGATGTCGGCTTCAGTTTTTTGACTGGATATCGCGCAAGTGTTGGAGAACGTGGAGGATCGAGCTTTATGGGACTACCGTGGTACCGGGTCCACACCGTTGTATTAAATGACCCAGGTCGCCTGATCGCGGTACACCTGATGCACACTGCGCTGGTGGCAGGTTGGGCCGGATCGATGGCGCTGTATGAAACGGCTATTTTCGATCCATCGGATCCTGTCCTGAATCCGATGTGGCGTCAGGGCATGTTCGTCATGCCATTCATGGTGCGTCTGGGGGTGGTCAACTCCTGGGGCGGCTGGAATATCTACGGCGAGAGCGTGGCCAATCCCGGCTTCTGGACGTTTGAAGGGGTAGCCACTGCTCACATTGTTTTGTCTGGCTTGCTCTTTTTGGCCGCCTGCTGGCACTGGGTGTACTGGGATCTGGAGCTGTTCCGGGATCCCCGTACCGGCGAGCCGGCTTTGGACTTGCCGAAGATTTTTGGGATCCACCTGCTCTTGGCCGGGATCCTTTGTTTCGGCTTTGGGGCTTTTCACCTGACGGGGGTGTTTGGCCCAGGGATGTGGGTCAGCGACCCCTACGCGACGACAGGGCATGTGCAGCCGGTGGCGCCGGAGTGGGGGCCGGCAGGGTTTAACCCCTACAACGCTGGCGGGGTGGTGGCCCACCACATTGCCGCGGGCATCGTGGGCATCATTGCCGGCCTGTTTCACATTACAGTACGCCCACCCCAACGCCTCTACAAGGCTCTGCGCATGGGGAACATTGAGAGCGTGCTCTCCAGCTCGATTGCGGCCGTGTTTTTTGCCGGCTTTGTGGTGGCCGGGACGATGTGGTATGGCAGTGCCACCACTCCTGTGGAGCTGTTTGGCCCCACCCGCTACCAATGGGACTCCGGCTATTTCAACCAGGAAATTAACCGGCGCGTCAATGCTGCCGTGGAAGCTGGGATGACCCTCAGCGAGGCTTACAACTCTCTGCCTAAGTCCTTGCTCTTCTACGATTACGTGGGCAACAACCCAGCCAAGGGTGGCCTGTTCCGGGCTGGCCCCATGAACAAAGGGGATGGCATTGCCATCGCGTGGCTGGGCCACCCAGTGTTCCGGGATCGCGAGGGGCGGGAGCTGACGGTGCAGCGCATGCCCACCTTCTTTGAGACGTTTCCCGTCATCCTGCGGGACGCCGATGGCGTGGTGCGGGCGGACATTCCCTTCCGGCGCGCCGAGTCACGCTACAGCTTTGAGCAGGTGGGCGTGACGGTGGAGTTCTACGGCGGCAAGCTGGACGGTCAGGTGTTCACTGACCCGCCAACGGTTAAAAAGTATGCCCGTATGGCTCAGTTGGGCCAGCTCTTCGAGTTCGACCGTGAAACGCCTAAGGCCGACGGCACTTTCCACACCAGCCCCCGCGGTTGGTTTACCTTCGCCCACGCGGTCTTTGCGCTGCTGTTCTTCTTCGGGCACATCTGGCACGGCGCCCGTACTCTCTTCCGGGATGTGTTCGCCGGTATTGACCCGAACATGAGCGAGGAAATGGTGGAATTCGGCGTCTTCCAGAAAGTGGGGGATCCCACCACGCGCAAGGTGCAAGAAGCGTAAGGCTTTCTCGCGGGATGACCGCCGGCACTCTGTTTCTCTGGGGAGAGGGGGTGCTGGCGGCTTTGAGCTAATCTGGAATCAAGCCCCCTTAGGATTCTGATTTGGAGGTTGGTATGGAAGCCATCACCTACACCTTTATTCTGTTTTTGACGCTGGGCCTTCTGTTTTTTGCCGTCGCCTTTCGCGAAACTCCTAGGATTCAGAAGAAGTAACCTGCGCCAGGGGCTGCTGTTGTCGGCTTGCTGAGAGTGTTGAGTGGGTTGAGGCGGCCAAAAGAGACGGCAGTTGTACCCCGTACAAGGCCGGAAAAATCCCCGGCCTTGTTTTTGTTTTGTTTTCAGAGGGCGCTCGGTTCCAGGCTGGTAGAGTATCCCCCAGGCAACCCAGCAAAGCTGTTTTCAAAACGGTAGCTGTCCTCTCCTGCTGGCAGAGGGGGTAGCTACTGGCGCTACTTTATTGAGCTTTATTGAGATTTGTTATCAGTATTTTGGAGGGGGAGCTCTTGTCCCACTGCTCGAATGGGATGGCTAGAATTGCTTCGGGCTGGTTTCCAGAACTACGGGGATTGCTGCGGCTCGAGTTCGCAACCAAGTCAACTTCAGGTTAGCGATGGCAACAGTGCTGCTGGTGGAAGACGATCCAATTAACGCCCGCGTTTTCGACAAAGTGTTGCGGCGGCGAGGCGGGTTTGAGGTCTTTCACAGCCAGGATGTGGAGGAGATCCTACGGCTGGCGCAGGCGCACGAGGTGGACGTGATTTTGCTGGATGTCTCCCTTTCTCAAAGCACCTTTCGTGGCGAGGCCGTGGACGGGATCCGCATTGCCCAACTGCTGAAGGGGGATCCCAAAAGCAGCTCCATTCCCATCATTTTGGTGACGGCCCATGCCATGCGGGGCGACCGCGAGGCCTTTTTGGCTCAAAGTGGGGCCGATGGCTACATCGCCAAGCCGGTGGTGGATCACGAGGAGATGGTGAACCAGGTGCGCAGGGTGTTGGCTCAGGCCCAGCAGGGCTAACTGGACAGGCTTTGGACAATGGACTGCCAAAAGGGGATCCCATCCTGCCCCAGCAAGTCGGGATCCGCCGCCCGCTCCGGGTGAGGCATCAGGCCGAGGATGCGACCGCTAGGGTCACAAATGCCGGCGATGTTGTCCACCGAGCCATTGGGCGCGACCGGAGCATAGCGAAAGACGATCTGCCCCCTGTCCTGCAACTGCTTGAGGGTATCGGCATCGCAGACGTAGCGGCCTTCCCCATGGGCGATGGGCAGGGTCAGGGTGGCTCCGCAAGGGTAAGCGCTGGTCCAGGGCAGGTCTTGCCGCTCCACGCGGATCCCTACCCGGTCGCAGATAAAGTGCAGGTTGGCGTTGCGCACCAGCGCCCCCGGCAGCAGACCGGCTTCTGTCAAGATCTGGAAGCCGTTGCAAATGCCCAGGACATAGCCCCCCCGCGCCCCATGCTCGGCCAGGGATCCCATCACTGGCGCAAAACGGGCCAGCGCCCCAGCTCGTAGATAATCCCCGTAGCTGAAGCCCCCTGGCAGCACCACCACATCCAGCCCCGATAAATCGGTTTCCCGGTGCCAGATGAGTCGCGTCGGGCAGCCCAAGAGGCCGCGGGTTACCCAGGCCACGTCGCGGTCACAATTGGAACCGGGGAAAACGACAATGCCAAACCTTACCTTGGCCATGGGGATCCCTTGCTGTGAAAACAAAAAGGTGGTGAGGGCTAGGCGTGAGCAATCAACTCTCTACAGGATCCACTTGGATTTGATAGGTCTCGATGACCGGATTGGCCAGCAGTTGCTCGCACAGCTCGTTCACCTGCTCTCGGGCAGTTTCGGCGTCAGGGGCCTCTAGCCGCAGTTGGATGTGTTTGCCAATGCGCACTCCCTGCACCTGGGTATGCCCTAACTGATGCAAGCTAGCCTGGAGAGCAGCCCCAGCAGGATCAAGTACCGAGGGGCGCAGGTGGATCTGAATCTGGGCCTGGAACTGCATAGAATAAAGCTGGACTTCTACAAGTGTATAGCTGGATGTCGCTTGCTTGAGGTCAGCTTATGGATGCGGCGCGCGTCGTGGCCATTGCCCAGAATGTTTTCCGGGAAACGATTCGGGATCGCGTTCTCTATCTGGTGATGGTGTTTGCGGTGGCCATGTTGGGAGCCATCGTTTTGATCCCCCAGGTAGCCAACCAGGCCCACAACAAGATCATTGCCGATCTGGGTCTGGCCGCTATCCACTTCCTGGCGCTGGTGGTGGCTATTTTCGTCGGCACCGGGCTGGTGAATAAAGAGATCGAGAGGCGCACGGTCTATGTGCTGATTGCCAAGCCCATGAGCCGGGCGGAGTTTATTGTCGGCAAGCATCTGGGCCTGTCGGCTTTGCTGTCGGTGCTGCTGGTCATAATGACGACCGTCTTTTTGCTCAGCCTGCTGTTGGTGCAGGCCCCCATTTCCCCCTGGGCCATTCTCTGGGCAGTAGTTTTCACCTTTTTGGAACTGGTGCTGATTGTGGCGGCAGCGCTGCTGTTTGGGGTTTTTACCTCTCCAATTTTGGCCACCCTCTACACCATTGCCCTGTTCATTATGGGCCACGCCAGCCGCGCCCTGCTGCAGTTAAGCAAGCTGGTGGAAGACGCAGGTTTTGGCAAGGTGTTCGAGGTCATTTACTTGGTCTTGCCGGATCTGGAGCGCTTTAATCTAAGAGATGCTGCCGTTTACGGCCAAATTCCTCCGCCCACCCAGCTCCTTGGCGACGCGCTTTACGGTCTGATCTACACCGTTTTGCTGCTCATTTTGACGGTGCTGGTGTTTGCCCGGCGTGAGTTCTAATAAGCTCTCGTGGGGCTCTAGTTGAACCTTTTTTGCTCCCTCTCTCATGCAACTTTTCCACTTCCACACCCCTGAGCAAGTCCCTCCGGCAGGGATCCCAGCCTGCGCAGTGGCCATCGACGTGCTGCGGGCCACCACCACCATCGCCGCAGCTCTGGCGGCAGGGGCAGAGGCCGTTGAGGTGTTTGCCGACTTGCAGTCCTTGCAAGCGGCCAGCCGGAGCTGGCCGGCCTCCAAACGGCTCTTGGCCGGGGAGCGAGGCGGCAAAACGGTGACGGGATTTGACCTAGGCAACTCCCCCCGCGAGTACACCCCAGAGCGCGTGCGGGACCAGCGCATCTTCATGAGTACCACCAACGGCACCCGCACCCTGCAGCGCTTAGAAAGGATCCCGGTGGTGATCACGGCGGCCCTGGTGAACTTGGGAGCGGTAGTGGAGTTTCTCAGGCGAGGAGCTTTTGCCGAGGTGTGGCTGGTGGGATCCGGCTGGGAAGGGGCGTTTGCTTTGGAAGACACCGCCTGTGCCGGGGCAGTTCTGCATCGCCTGGGCTGCTCGTGGGAGCAGTTGGGCAACGACGAGGCAGTAGCCGCCCTGGCCCTCTACCAAACTTGGCAAGACAATCTCCTGGGCCTGTTGCGGCGCTCCAGCCATGGGCAGCGGCTGCTGGCAATTAGCCCCGAAAACGACAGCGACCTGGCCTATTGTGCCAAGTTGGATCGGCTCTCAGTGGTGCCCCAGCAGGTTCAGCCCGGAGTTTTGGCCCTCGCCGGCTAGCTGGCCTGGGGTGTCTCGGCGGCAACAGCCAAAGCCTTCTGGTGCAGCCACTCCTGCCATTCTCCCGGGATCAACTTGCTGTGAAACGCATCTCCGGAGACAAACACCTCCTGCTGGTTTTGGGCCAAAACAAAAATGGAGCGGCGGTCGAAATGGGAGGTGAGCTTGTAGAGGGTGTAGGGGCCTTCGGAGTAGAGGGTTAAAGTTTCCTGATCCAGGCCGTGGCGGCTGCTTTGGCCGCGGGCTCGCAGGATCATGTTGATCAATTGTTCGTAGTACATACAACCCTTCCCGACGAGGTAGGGAACATCCCTGGACAAGACCTCAACAGCCAAGGCGGCTGCCGAGGCTTGGGCGGCTCGCGTGAGCCCAGTATAACTCCCGGCTCAGGCAACACTGAGCCCAACAGAGCAGGTGAGTTCAACCAAGGCAGCGGCAAATGCGATAAATAGTAAGGCAAACCGTCAGTTTTGCAATTCTGCACAGGCAGCCCCCATGGCCACTACGGCGCCTCGTTCTCTTCCTCCCACCGATCCCGTCCGTGTCGCCATTGTCGGGGCCTCCGGGTATGGAGGGGTGCAGTTAGCGCGGCTGCTCAGCGAACACCCCGGCGCGCAGATCACCTACCTGGCCGGTCAAGACAGCGCCGGCAAACGCTACGGGGATCTCTATCCTCACTTGGCCCAGGCGGTGGATTTGACCATCCAGCCTGTGGATGTGGAGGCCATTGCTGCTAGCAGCGACGTTGTCTTTTTGTCTCTGCCCAACGGCCTGGCGGCAGACCTGGCGCCGCCTTTGCTAGCCAAAGGGTGCAAAGTTCTAGATCTCTCGGCAGACTATCGCTTTCGCAACCTGGCCACCTACCAATCCTGGTATCGCCTGGGGCAGACGGATCCCAACTGGCCTAGCCCTGCCTATCGCCAGGCCAACGAGCAGGCGGTTTACGGGCTGCCAGAACTCTACCGGGAGGCCATCGCCCAAGCGCAACTGGTAGCCTGCCCCGGCTGCTACCCCACGGCCTCCCTGTTGGCGGTTGCCCCTCTGCTGCGGCAGGGGTTGGTGGAGCTGGACAGCCTTATTTTCGATGCCAAATCGGGCGTCTCGGGGGCGGGCCGCACCCCCAAGCTGGGATCC
The DNA here is from genome assembly GCF_054060575.1 of Thermostichus sp. MS-CIW-15. NCBI lineage: Bacteria > Bacillati > Cyanobacteriota > Cyanophyceae > Thermostichales > Thermostichaceae > Thermostichus > Thermostichus sp. MS-CIW-15. Next base: position 18,714 of record NZ_JBSSDI010000004.1, read on the forward strand.
CTATTTGCCGAGGTAGATGGCTCTCTGGGGGCCTATGGCGTGGCCCAACACCGGCACACACCCGAGATCGAGCAGGCCTGCAGTGACCTCACCCACACTCCCATCACTGTACAATTTACGCCCCACCTCGTGCCGATGGTGCGGGGTATCCACGTCACCTTGTACGCCAACCTGCGGGATCCCGGCCTTGTGGGCGAAGATCTCATCACCATTTACAACGCCTTCTATCGCCAATCCCCCTGGGTCAAGGTGCTGCCCCGCGGCGTTTACCCGCAAACCAAGTGGGTTGCCGGCACCAACACCTGCATGATCGGGGTGGAAGTGGATACCCGCACCAACCGAGTCATTGTCCTGTCGGTAATCGACAACCTCATGAAGGGACAGGCCGGGCAGGCGGTGCAATGCCTCAACCTAATGATGGGGTGGCCGGAAACCTTGGGCTTACCGCAGCTTGCCTTTTACCCCTAGCTATAATGCCGGTAATTCCCCTGCAGCCCAGTTTGCCCATGCCTAACCTCTTCTCCCCCAATCTTGATCCCAACAGGCCCGCCGCGCCGGCGAACTCTCCACCTTCATCCGGTAGGGCGGGGGACCTGAACTGGGAGGGGCTGTGGCGGCAACTGGAAGCGGGCTGGCAGGAGCTGCCCCGGCGCTCTGAAGAAACCCTGCAGCAAACCCTAGCTCGTTTGCAACTGGAGTGGGGCGGCCTGTGCCGCGAGGCGCGAGATCGGCTGCAGGCAACTCTAGACAAAGCCAGAGCCACAACCTCTCCAGAGCCCCTCCGGCGAGAGCTGCAAGCGCTTTTGCCTCTGCTCAACCCCTGCCAATGGGAGGTGGTCATCGGCTCTCTGGAACGGGCCGCCGACCGAGCCTGGGTGGCCAGCCTGCTGTATCACAGCCTGCAGGAGCCACCACACCCCGAAGCAGCCACCAACGGCATCCCTGCCTGGGCGGGGGCCTTGACCTCTGAGCAGCGCTCTACCTTGGAGGCGATGAGCCTGCGGGCCTATGGCAACAGCCGCCTACCTTTGGTGATGGACAAAAGCGGCGAGATCCAAGTGGAAGCCTCAGCCGCCCTCTTGGCCGCCCTTATTGCTGTCGAGATCGGCAGCGTGGGATCCGCAGGCGCCCTCTCTTTGCTGGGCACACCGGAGCTGCGCAAGCTCTTGAATGCCGAGGGCAAGCTGCGGCGCAGCGTCTTAAAACAGGGGCGAACTGCCCTCACAGAAGAGGAATGGCAAACTCTGCGCCAGTGGCTTGATCCCAAGGGATCCCCCCCCGACTGGTACCTCTCCCTCACCCAAGTGGGGATCCAAACCACCCAAGTGGGGGACTATCTGGCGCGGCGGCTGCGGGAGTTTTTCCAGAGCGAGTGGATCAAGCTGGCGATCCCGCCCCTGTACCACTTGGTTATCGACGCCGTGCGGCTGTTGACGGGAGAAGTGTTTCTCAGCGTGGGCACAACCCTAGAATCGGCTTTGGAGTCGGCAGAGGCGGGGCGACGCCTGGAGTTGCTGCTGCAAGCTTTGCCCCAGGCCCGGCACATTCCCAGTCCCGAGCGCATCCAAGCCGCTCTTCCCGCCGTTGTGGAGGCTGCTGAGACAACCCTCAGGCCGCTCTTGGCGCGCCAGTTGATGACGGTGGCCGACATCTTCGACCCGCCCATTCGCAACGAAAGCCTCAACGAATTGGGGCGGCAACTCAACCTCTGGAATCCCTTGCAGTTTTTGCTCACCTGGGGTACGTCTGGCTGGCTGGGCGCTCTGCTAGATGAGATCAAAAAATTGCAGCAAACCTACCCGGAAATGCCCTTGTGGGAGAGCTATCGGCAAGGGGTTGAGACGGCAGTGCAAGCGCCTCGAGTGATGGATCAGGCGGAAGCCTTGCGCCTTACCGCCAAGAGCTTGGATCCCAAGATAGAACCGTCGGACGACTAACCTAGCGCAGGCGTACCCTACCCCCTCAGCCGAAGTGCCCCCATCTGCGGGCGTATTCAGCATCGCATAGGGCACAAACTTAAGGCCGAAAAGTCCCAAAAAGTTGGACTTAAAATCTCAGCTTGGTTGATATCCTAAAAGCAGACAGACATAGAAAAAATACAATTGCTCTTTTGGTAGCTATAGACTTTTTTCTATCTTCTGGCGATTCTCGAGGGAGTTGCTCTCCGGTGGCAGAGTGCTTTAAGCAAAACGGCTCAACGGACTGGGGATCCCTGCCCCATGGCGGCTATCACTGGGATGGCTGTGCCGAGCCGTTTTTCGAGGGCTGGTACAGCCGGGTCACTTTACCTGGGGATCCGCCCCTCAGCTTTGCCTTCATGTACGCCATCGACCCCAGGCGGGGAGGCATGGCGCAGGTGTTGGGGCCAGACGAGGAGCTGCATTGGCGCACCTTCCCCAATCCACAGCGCTTCTGGGCCAGTTGGCGGCACCTGGCCTTGGGGCACGCTGGCGGGCCAGGCGAGAGCTGGCGAGGGCTGCAGGAGCCCCTCACCTTCTTCCAACACACCGCCAGCGGCTACCAATACACCGCCCACCTCAACCAGGGGATTTTGCCGGATCCTGTCAGAGGCGAGGCCATCCGCTGGCTCTATCGCATTCAACTCTGCTCTGCCTACGGGATCCCGCCGCGGGCCACCATGGGAGCCTGGTCTTATCTGCCCATCTTCGAGCCGGGCTGGCAGATCCTGATGAGCCACGGCCTGGCCAGCGGCTGGGTGGAGTGGCGGGGCAGGCGCTTCGAATTCGAGCAGGCCCCCGCCTACGCCGAAAAAAACTGGGGACAAAGCTTCCCTCGCCGCTGGTTTTGGATCCAGTGCAACGCCTTTCCCAACCATTCCGGCCTCAGCCTCACCTGCGCCGGAGCCGAGCGGCAGGTGCTCACCCGCCCCGAAGAAGTCGCCCTGATCAGCCTGCACGGCGGGGGATCCCAGCCTTTTTTGGAGTGGCGGCCCGGCCAAGCTCGGCTAACCTGGCAGGTGGATCCCTGGGGATCCTGGCAGGTGCGCGGCGAAGACGCCCGTTGGTGCATCCAACTGGAAGGTCACACCCAGCGGCCTGGGCAAACCGTCTTCACCCCTGGCCCGGAAGGGATGCGGCGCAACTGCCGCGACACCCTGGCCGGCCATCTGCAGGTGCGGCTGTGGCAGCGCAACGGCCAGGTCTGGACGCAGGTGCTTGCGGCCAGCAGCTCCCAAGCCGGCCTCGAGGTGGGGGGAGAAGTTCCGCGATCCTGGCCAGGGCATTGTTGAACGTTGGCGGATATCTACACCCCCGTTGGACTTCCCAAAAAACGCTCTTGTGCTAGAATACCTAAGCCACATTGATAAGCTTCCATCTCTGGATAGGAGAGACGGGTCTTCAACCGTGGCTGTTCCGCTTTTCTTGCAGGTAGATAGCTTGCGCCTGTAGCTCAGTGGACTAGAGCACGTGGCTACGGACCACGGTGTCGGGAGTTCAAATCTCTCCAGGCGCGTCACGATCCCAGATGATTTTTCGTCTGGGGTATTTACCGTCCCTTAGTTGGCCTGAATCCTGTGTTAGGATTAGGCCTATCAAGTCTGCCTTGATGCAGGCGTAGGGAGCCCGAGGATCATGTTTGAACGCTTTACGGAAAAAGCCATCAAGGTGATCATGCTGGCCCAGGAGGAGGCCAGACGGTTGGGTCACAATTTCGTTGGCACCGAGCAAATCTTGTTGGGGTTAATCGGCGAGGGCACTGGGGTCGCCGCCAAAGTTCTCAAGTCCATGGGAGTGAACTTGAAGGACGCCCGCATTGAAGTCGAGAAAATTATTGGCCGGGGATCCGGCTTTGTGGCCGTCGAGATCCCTTTCACTCCCCGCGCCAAGCGAGTGCTGGAGCTCTCCTTAGAAGAAGCTCGCCAGCTCGGCCACAACTACATCGGCACTGAGCACCTGCTCCTGGGCCTGATCCGCGAAGGGGAAGGGGTAGCTGCTCGCGTCCTGGAAAACCTGGGGGTGGATCTGTCCAAGGTGCGCACCCAGGTGATCCGCATGTTGGGCGAGACCGCCGAAGTGACGGCAGGGGGTGGGTCTTCCAGCCGCACCAAGACGCCAACCCTGGACGAATTCGGCTCCAACCTCACCCAATTGGCCCAAGAGGGCAAGCTGGATCCCGTGGTGGGTCGGACGCGGGAGATCGAGCGCGTGATCCAGATCTTGGGCCGCCGCACCAAGAACAACCCCGTTCTTATCGGCGAGCCGGGCGTGGGCAAGACCGCCATCGCCGAAGGTCTGGCCCAGCGCATCGTGCAGGGGGACGTGCCCGACATCTTGGCCGACAAGCGGGTGGTCAGCCTGGATATCGGCCTGTTGGTGGCTGGCACCAAGTACCGCGGCGAGTTTGAGGAGCGCCTCAAGAAGATCATGGATGAGATCCGCAACGCCGGCAACATCATCCTGGTCATCGACGAGGTGCACACCCTCATTGGAGCCGGGGCTGCCGAAGGGGCCATCGATGCCGCCAACATCCTCAAGCCGGCTTTGGCCCGCGGCGAGCTGCAGTGCATCGGCGCCACCACGCTGGATGAGTACCGCAAGCACATCGAGCGGGATGCCGCCCTGGAGCGTCGCTTCCAGCCCATCATGGTGGGCGAGCCGAGCGTTTCAGAGACGATCGAGATCCTGTTTGGCCTGCGGGAGCGCTACGAGCAGCACCACAAGCTGAAGATCTCCGACGCGGCCTTGGAGGCAGCGGCCAAGCTGGCTGACCAATACATCTCTGACCGCTTCCTGCCGGACAAGGCCATCGACCTCATCGACGAGGCGGCTTCGCGGGTGCGCCTGATCAACTCGCAACTGCCGCCGGCGGCGCGGGAGCTGGATCAGGAGCTGCGGCGGGTGCTTAAGGAGAAGGATGCCGCGGTGCGGGCCCAAGACTTCGACAGGGCCGGCGAGCTGCGGGATCGGGAGATGGAGATCAAGCAGCAGATCCGCGCCATTGCGGCGGCCAAAAAAGCCGAGGAAAGCAGCCGCCAAGAGATGCCAGAGGTCACCGAAGAGGACATCGCCCAAGTGGTGAGCGCCTGGACGGGCGTGCCAGTGGCCAAGCTGACCGAGAGCGAGTCGGAGAAGCTGCTGCACATGGAGGAAACCCTGCACCAGCGCATCATCGGCCAAGATGAGGCGGTGCGGGCCATCTCGCGGGCCATTCGTCGGGCTCGCGTGGGGCTGAAAAACCCCAACCGTCCCATCGCCAGCTTCATCTTCTCCGGCCCAACAGGGGTAGGCAAAACCGAGCTGACCAAAGCCCTGGCGGCCTACTTCTTCGGCTCCGAGTCGGCTATGATCCGCCTCGACATGTCGGAGTACATGGAGCGGCACACGGTCAGCAAGCTGATCGGATCCCCGCCCGGATATGTCGGCTACAACGAGGGGGGGCAGCTTACGGAAGCGGTGCGGCGCCGTCCCTACACGGTGGTGCTCTTCGATGAGATCGAGAAGGCCCACCCGGACGTGTTCAACCTGCTGCTGCAGATCCTGGAGGACGGCCGCCTGACCGACGCCAAGGGCCGCACGGTGGACTTCAAAAACACCCTGATCGTGATGACCTCGAACATTGGCTCGAAGGTCATCGAGAAGGGTGGTGGCAGCCTCGGCTTCGAGTTCAACACCAACGACGAAGATGCGAACTACAACCGCATCCGCAACTTGGTGCACGAGGAGCTGAAGCAGTACTTCCGCCCCGAGTTCCTCAACCGGGTGGACGAGATCATCGTCTTCCGGCAACTGACCAAGGAGGAAGTGAAGCAGATCGCCGACATCCTGCTCAAGGAAGTGTTCGACCGCATGAAGGAGAAGAAGATTTACCTCACGGTCAGCGATCGCTTCAAGGATCTGCTGGTGGAGGAGGGCTACAACCCCAGCTATGGGGCACGTCCGCTGCGCCGTGCTATTCAGCGCCTGTTGGAAGACATCCTGGCAGAAGAGATCTTGACTGGCCACGTCAAAGAGGGATCAGAAGTCCTCATCGATGTGGACGAGGAGCGTAAGCCCAAGGTGCTGGTCACGGAGCCGGAGCGGGTGCTCTTGCCCCAGGGAGCGGAGTAAAGCTGCCGCCTCCCCTTCAGGTTCTGGTTCTTAGGAAGACAAGGGATCCGCTGCTGTTCTCGGATCCCTTGCTCTTGTCCTTCATCTGTGCTGTCGTTCTAGGAAGTTGTCTCTAGAGTCAAGGGATTGGCCGTAGGAGAACTTTGGCATGGTGCAATCGACCTACTACTATGGCGGCGCTCCGGTTCGGACTCCGCCTCCCGATTTGGCTTCGCTGCTGCTGCAAGAGCGCATTGTCTATCTGGGTCTGCCCCTGGCCGAGGAGGCGAATGCCAACGTCACCAAGCTGATTGTGGAACAATTGCTGTATTTGCAGTACGAGGATCGGGAAAAGCCGATCAAGATGTACATCAACTCGACGGGCACCTACAGCTACGACACGGCAGCTTTTGCCATTCTGGATACGATGAACTACATCAAGCCGCCGGTGCATACCATCTGCATTGGCAATGCCATTGGCATGGCGGCCATGCTGTTGGCGGCGGGCGCCAAGGGGTTCCGGGCCAGTTTGCCCAATGCCACGATCGTGCTGCATCAGCCGTATGGGGGCACCCGTGGACAGGCCAGCGATATTGAAATTCGCACCCGCGAGATCTTGACCTTGCGCAACATGATGCTGGAGGAATTATCTCGCAGCACGGGCCAGCCCATAGAGCGCATCAAGAAGGATACGGAGCGGCTGTTTTTCATGACTCCGGAAGAGGCCAAAGCCTACGGTCTTATCGATCAGGTGTTGACCAGCTCCAAAGCCCTGCCGAAGTTGGCAACAGCCAAAAGCTGAAGCAGAGGGATCCGTCGATGGTTCAGGTCCCTGTACAGCCTTTAACGGCGGAGGAGTACCTACGCCTCAAAAGCTGGCCTTATGAAGGACGGCTTGAACTTGAAGACGGGTATATTCGGGAAGTGCCAACTGAGGAGCGCATTAACACCCTCATTGAGCTGTTTCTGATTGCGGAATTGCTCAAGTTTTTGCCCGTCCAACGCCTGAGCTTGGGCCAAGTTGAGGTCGAAGTGCCCGCAGCCAAGGCTCGGTTTCGCAACCCAGATGTGATGGTTTTACATCCTGACCATGTGAGCTTGCTGGGGAACGGTCGCGGAACCCTTCGGCTGCCCATGCCCCCGCCGCTGCTGGTGGTGGAAGTGGTTTCTCCTGGAATAGACAATGAAAAACGTGATTATCAAGACAAGCGCAAAGACTATGCTGCCCGTGGGATCCTGGAATACTGGATTGTGGATCCCGCCAAGCAGTCGGTGTCGCGCTGGGTTGGCGGGGAATACGAAGACGAGGTTAAAACCGGCCCTGAACGCATTGTTTCCTCGGTTTTGCCCCAGCTAGATTTGAGCGCGCAAGACCTCTTGCAAGCGCATCGTTCTGTGTAGTGTTCTGTACTTTGCCAGGAGAAACTTATGCCGATTGGAGTGCCTCGCGTTCCCTACCGTCTGCCCGGTGAGCCCTACAGCCAGTGGATCAGCCTCGACGACCGCCTGTACCAAGAGCGGATCTTGTTTATCGGCGAGCCCATCGACGACAACCTGGCCAATACCATCGTGGGGGTGATGCTCTACCTCAACTCCCAGGATCCGCAAAAGGATATTGTGATGTACATCAACTCTCCTGGTGGCTCTGTAACGGCGGGCATGGCCATTTACGACACCATGAACCACGTCAAGCCCGACATTGTTACCGTTTGCGTGGGCCAAGCAGCCTCGATGGGGGCCTTCTTGCTGGCTGCCGGCACCAAGGGAAAACGCTTTGCCCTGCCCCACTCCCGCATCATGCTGCACCAGCCTTCCCTGGGGATGATCCAAGGTCAGGCCAGCGATATCGAAATTCGCGCCCGCGAAACTTTGCGGGTCAAGCGGCGTATGAATGAGCTCTTGGCGCAAATGACTGGCCAGCCGCTGGAGAAAATCGAGCGGGATGTGGAGCGGGATTTCTACCTCTCGGCTACGGAAGCCCAAGCCTACGGCATTGTAGACCGAGTGATCCAAGAGCGCTCGGAAGCAATGGCCGGCTAAGGGGGATTTTGGCTCGCTGCAAAAAGACGGCCTGGGCAAGATCCCGAGTAAGATTAGGGAGCTGAGGACTGGCTCGCTGTGGTTTGACCGTTTGACGGGCCTGGATTCCGGCAGGTGTGATGTTCCCCGGCTTATACGGTACTGGTTCTAGGGTGCCGGGAGAGGGGCTGAGGATCCCTGGGGTAGCTAGGATAAGGCGGAGTGGACCGAGAGATTTGCATCCGGTGAACCGAAAGCATTGGGTCAAAAGGAGCAGTGGATGGGCCAGTCTGCTGGTGTTCCTGCTGTATCCGCCGAATCAGGCCTTGGCTTTGCCCCCGGCTTCTGAAATCCCTGAGGAGGTGCTGCGGGCGCAGCCAGATTTGCAGGCTCGCTCTCCGGTCGATAATCAGCCCCTCACCGCTGGCGAAGCTCTGCAACTCCAGGCAGCCCTGGCAGCCCGGCCCGAAACCGGATCTGTTTCTCCAGAGGTGGAGCGGCTGATCTTTTTGCTCAAGCTGCGCAGGGGTTTCCGCGACCTGTTTCCTTTTTTGTTCCCATAGCCCTCCTAGCTAGCCCAACAGTTTTCCGAACCCTTAGGGGCGAGGGGGAAATACCACAGAGATCCTTTTCTGGTAGCGGTAAGGGCCGGCGCGGGATCCCCAAGTTTGTTGGCCGGTGGTGGCGTCGAAGCCGCGATCCCAGGTGATGAATTCCTGGGCTGTGAGGTCAAACTCGATGTGGATGTAGGTGCTGTCGCCGGGGTTGAGGCGGCAGCCAGCGCCCGGCAGCATCTGGCCGTGGTAGCAGTCTGCGCGCTTTTCTACGAGGATGCGACAACCGGGCAAATGCTGCAAGTCAGACAGAGAAAGCTGCGCCAAGCGCTGCAGATCCTGAGAGGCACCTGCCCAAGCCGCTTGATCCCGCAACTTATAGTTCTCGATCCGCAAGGGATCCGCCAATACCTGCAGCACCCGGCTGCGGTAAAACCGGCCCGGCGTGTGCTCGTTAAATTGCTCGGTAAAAAAGCCGATTCCTTCTGAAAACAGGTGGGGAAGGCGCACGTACCAAAGGCTCACCGGTACAAACCACACCGGTTCTGCCATGGCTTGGGCGCGGTTGCTGTAGTAACCTTCCAGCCAATCGGCAAAAGTATTGAGGTCGGAATCGGAAGTTGCCGCAGCAGAAGCTGTCATATGCAAGAAGGAGGATCGCCTGTCTTCGGGATTTCTCGATCCTAGGGTTATTCTCACCCCCAACCCTGCTTCCGGAGGGAGAAGGTTGGGTGCCGAACCGGAGGGCTCAGTGTTGAGGAGCTTGCTCTGCTGAAGGCAATTTTTCTTCTACTATAGAAAGCTATGACAAAACTCACCCCCAGCTCCAGCTACAGCATTGCTCTACGTCTGCGCCTGCCCAACCAGCCAGGAGCGCTGGCCCGTGTTACCCAAGCTATTGCCGAGGTGGGAGGCAGCCTCAGCCAGATCGACCTCATCCACCAATCGGCAGCCGAAACGGTGCGGGAAATCTGCGTGGATGCCGTTAGCAGCGAGCATGCCGAGCAAATTCGCGCCGCTGTTGCCTCTTTGCCCAACGTAAAAGTGGAGCGGGTGGTGGATCGCACCTTTGAGCTGCACCGGGGGGGAAAGCTACAGGTGGTGGCCAAAAGCCGCCTGGAGAGCGCCGCCGATCTGGCCATGGCCTATACCCCGGGCGTGGGTCGGGTGGCGCTGGAAATTGCCGCCGATCCCAGCGCTGTGTATGAATACACCATCAAGGGCAATTGCGTTGGCATCGTAACCGATGGCAGCGCCGTGCTGGGCCTGGGGAATATCGGCCCGGAGGCGGCTCTGCCAGTGATGGAGGGAAAAGCAGCCCTGTTCAAACGCTTTGCTGATATCGATGCTTTCCCGCTCTGCCTGGCCACCCAGGAGGTGGGGGAAATTGTGGAGACGGTGGTGCGCCTGGCGCCGGGGTTTGGCGGCTTCAACCTGGAGGACATCAGCGCCCCCCGCTGCTTTGCCATCGAGTTGCAGCTCAAGGCCCGTCTCAACCTGCCGGTGTTCCACGACGATCAGCATGGCACCGCCATTGTGGTGCTGGCAGCGTTGTTGAATGCCTTGAAGGTGGTTAAAAAAAGCCTAGAGGAGGTGCGCATTGTCCTCAACGGGGCAGGAGCAGCCGGTATTGCGGTAACTCAACTGCTGCGACGGGCCGGGGCCAGACATATCCTGGTCTGCGACCGCCAAGGGATCCTCAGCCGCTCCCGCGCCGACCTCACCCCCGAGAAAGCTGCCGTTGCCGTTGAGGAGAGCGGATCCCTGGCAGAGGCTTTGGTGGGAGCAGATGTGTTCATCGGGGTGAGCGTGGCCAATGCTTTGACACCAGAGATGGTGGAGAAAATGGCGCCGGATCCCATTGTCTTTGCCTTGGCCAACCCGGTGCCAGAGATCCAGCCCGAGCTGGTGGCAGATCGAGTCGCCGTGATGGCCACCGGGCGCAGCGACTACCCCAACCAGATCAACAATGTGCTGGCCTTCCCAGGGGTGTTCCGCGGCGCTCTCGATTGCCGCGCCAAGCAGATCAACACTGAGATGTGCCTGGCTGCCGCCCAGGCCATTGCCAATTTGATCCCACCGGAAGATTTGGATCCCCAGTGGATCATTCCCTCGGTCTTCGATGGGCGGGTAGTTCCTCAGGTGGCTGCCGCCGTGATCCAAGCTGCCCGCCAAACAGGAGTGGCCGGGATCCCTTGAGGGCTACCTAGGGCACCAGGTGACAAGCCACAAAATGCCCCGCGCTCACCTCGCGAAATGCCGGGGGTGGATCTTGACGGCACGCCTCTGTTACCCAAGGGCAGCGGGTGTGGAAGTTGCATCCTTTGGGCGGGTTGACCGGGCTAGGCACATCGCCCTTGAGGATGATCCGCTTGCGCCTGGCTTCCACTTCCGGGTCGGGAATGGGAACTGCCGAGAGCAGTGCCTGGGTATAGGGATGGAGAGGATTTTGGTAAATCTCGTCGCGATCCGCCAGCTCCACCACCTTGCCCAAGTACATCACCGCCACCCGGTCGGAAATGTGGCGCACCACGCTCAGGTCATGGGCGATGAACAGATAGGTGAGGCCGAACTGCTCTTGCAAAGACTGCAGCAAGTTAATCACCTGGGCCTGAATCGACACGTCCAAAGCCGAGATCGGCTCATCACAGACAATAAAATCCGGCTTCAAAGCCAAGGCACGGGCAATGACAATCCGCTGCCGTTGCCCGCCCGAAAACTCGTGGGGATAGCGGTTGACAAAGTTGGCATTGAGGCCGACCACCTCCAGCAGCTCCCTGACCCGCTCCTGCTGCGCTTTGCCCCCGGCCACCCTAAAGACTGTCAGGGGCTCCCCCACAATTGCCCCCACCGTCTGGCGGGGATTCAGAGCGGCATAGGGATCCTGAAACACCATCTGCATGCGTTGCCGCATGCGGCGCAGCTCTTCCGGGCTGAGCTGGGTCAGATCGACACCCCCAAAATACACGTTCCCGGCGGTGGGCCGACATAACTGCAAAATGGCTCGCCCAAGGGTGCTCTTGCCACAGCCCGATTCTCCCACCAGCCCCAGGGTTTCTCCCCGCCGCACCGCAAAACTCACCCCATCCACCGCCTTGACGGATCCCACCTGTCGTTGCAGGATTAGCCCCCGCCGAATGGGAAAATGCACTTTTAGGTTTTCGACGCGCACCAAGGTGGCTTGGCCGGTCTCAGGTGGGCAAGCATCGACAGAGGCGCTGGCCGGGAAAGAAGGGGGGTCAACCATGGGCCGTCCTCTCCAGCGATTCACCGTCCCCGCCGACACCGGCCACTGACCGCAGATGGGCTTTTCCTTCCGGCTTTACCCAGCAAGCCACCGCATGCTGGGATCCAACGGACTCCAGCTCTGGATTTTCGCTCCAGCAGCGGTCGATGACGAAGCGACAACGGGCCGCAAACGGACAACCCTTGGGATAGTTGACCAAATCCGGGGGCATGCCCTCAATGGGCTGCAGCTTTTCGCGGCGGCGCTCATCCAGGCGGGGGATGCTCTGCAGCAGGCCGATGGTGTAGGGATGACGGGGATTTTTGTAAAGCTGGTGCAACGGAGCTTCTTCCACAATCTGGCCGGCGTACATAACCAAGATCCGGTCGGCCAGGCCCGCCAAAAAGGCCAAATCATGGGTAATCCAGATAATCGCCATGCCGATCTCCTCGCGCAAGGCTTTGATCAACTCCACAATCTGGGCTTGGATCGTCACATCCAAGGCGGTGGTGGGCTCATCGGCAATCAACAGCTTTGGGCGGCAGGACAGGCCCATGGCAATCATCACCCGCTGCCGCATCCCCCCGGAGAATTGGTGGGGATAGTGATCCACCCGCTCGGCTGCTGCCGGGATCCCAACCATTTGTAACAGTTCAATAGTCCGCTGCCGTGCTTGGGCAGGAGTCATGCCCAGGTGCAACTGCAGAGCCTCGGCAATTTGTTGGCCCACTCGCAAGACAGGGTTCAAGGAGGTCATGGGGTCTTGAAAGATCATGGCGATCTGGTTGCCCCGGATGCGCCGCATTTCCGATTCTTTCAGCTTGAGCAGGTCTTGGCCGGCAAACAGCACCTCGCCCCCCACAATTTTGCCCGGCGGTGTTGGGATCAGCCGCATCACCGAGAGCATGGTGACACTTTTGCCGGATCCCGATTCCCCCACAATGCCCAGAGTTTCCCCCTCGTCCACGTGAAAGCTGGAACCGTTGACGGCCTTCACCACTCCATCCTGGGTATAGAACCGCGTTTCCAGCCGCCATACTTCTAACAATCGCGCCATGCTCCTGGGATCCTTGTCACCGCTACAGCAAAGGAAAAGGATTTCCCCTTATATGGCGAATTTTTCCAGAAAAATCCAGCATCCCTTAGAACCATTTAGACACAAACCAATTCAAGCTCAATCCCGACCGAGTTCAAGTCCAACCCTAAAGACGAGCAGCACCTAAGGGTTGACGAAACCCTGCCACCATTCTTGCTCATCTCTACAGACATTTGCGTATCCATTTGTACCAAACGGGGGAACCCCATTCCCAGCAATCCAACCCTCTAGGGCTCTGCAAGCGGGATCTGGCAATACTGTGTAACGAATTACAGAAAAATCCCGTCCATCTGCTACCTTGCCGACTAAAAGAGGTCTTGATTGAGGCAAACCCTCATCCAACAAAGTTGACCTCAATCGGACCGCCGGGGGGGAACCTTACCCGGTTCTTGCCAGTCAAAGGCTGAAAATCTCTGGGATGACTTGGAGGCCATAGCGCCAGTCCCCTAGCTGAGTCTGTTTACAAGAGGTAAGTGTAAATGTCTTTTCATCCTTTCCAACGTCTGAGACTGCGGTTGGTCAAGCTGCGGCTGTGGTTGATTCCCCTGTTTGTGGTGGGAGGGTTGCTGGTTCACCAGCATTGGATACCCGTCCAGGCCCAAGCCGACGACACCCTGCGGTTGCTGTACTGGCAAGCGCCAACTCTGCTTAACCCTCACCTCTCCACAGGAACCAAAGACTTTGAAGCCAGCCGCTTGGTCTATGAGCCTCTGGCCAGCTTTGATGCCCGTGGTGAAATGGTGCCTTTTTTGGCAGCAGAAATCCCCAGCATTGAAAACGGCGGCGTTGCCAAAGATCTGACCTCTGTCACCTGGAAGTTGAAGAGCGGGGTCACTTGGGCGGATGGAGAACCCTTCACCGCTGAAGATGTGGTCTTCACCTACGAGTACGTTTCCAACCCAGAAGTGGGGGCGATTACCTCCGAATACTATGCCGATGTTGCCTCGGTGGAAGCTGTGGATCCGACCACGGTGAAAATCACCTTCAAAAAGCCGACGGTGGCTTGGTTTGTGCCCTTTGTCGGCAGCAACGGCATGATCATTCCCAAACATATCTTCAAAGACTACAACGGCCCTAACTCCCGCGAGGCCCCTGCCAACCTGGCCCCCATTGGCACTGGCCCCTACATTACCGAAGAGGTGAGGCCAGGGGATGTGATCGTCTATGTGGCCAACAAGAACTTTCGGGAAGAGGGCAAGCCCTTCTTCAAGCGCGTGGAATTGAAGGGAGGTGGAGATGCCACCTCTGCGGCACGGGCGGTACTGCAAACCGGCGATGCCGACTATGCCTGGAACACCCAGGTAGAAGCTGCAGTGCTCGCTCAGCTAGAGGCTACAGGCATTGGTCGGGTCATTCCCAAGCCTGGCCCGAGCATGGAGCGGATCGTTATCAATTTCTCCGACCCCAACGTAGAGAAAGACGGGCAACGCTCCCACAAGGATGTGCCCCATCCGTTCCTGACGGACTTGAACGTGCGCAAAGCCCTGAGCCTGGCTGTGGATCGGCAAACCATCGCCGATCAGATCTACGGCGTGGCCGGTACCCCCACCAATGACTACGTGTTATCTCCCGAAAACCTGCGGGCCAACGCTCCCTGGGAATTCAACCTGGAGAAAGCTGCAGCGCTGCTGGATGAAGCCGGTTGGGTAGATAGCAACAACAACGGCATTCGGGACAAAGGTGGTGTAGAGATGCGCATGGTTTTCCAAACCTCTGTTAACCCGGTGCGCCAGAAAACTCAGGAGATCATCAAGCAAGACTTCAGCAAGATCGGCATCGACCTGGAGCTGAAGAGCATCGATGCCAGCATCTTCTTCGACAGCGAACCCAACAACCCCGACAACCTGGGCCACTTCTACGCTGACCTACAGATGTACACCACTGGCAACGATAACCCGGATCCGACGAGTTACCTGCGCCGTTACCTTTGCGAGGAGATTGCCCAGAAAGAAAACAACTGGGCCAAGTCCAACGACTCCCGCTATTGCAACCCCACCTACGACGCCATGTTTGCCGAGCTGGTGGCGATGACCGATGCCAAAGAACGGGAGGAGCAGATCAAGAAAATGAACAACTTCCTGACAGTAGAAGATGTGGCGGTGATTCCTTTGATCGACCGCTCCAGCCCGTCGGCAGCGGCCAACAGCCTGGAAGGGATCGATCTCACCCCCTGGGATCTGGAACCTTGGAACATCAAAGATTGGACTCGCAAGTCCTAGGGGATCCTGTCGGGGAGGGGCGGGGGTGAGGGAGGGATCCCTTGCCTCTTTTTTTCCTCTCTGGGCAAGAAAGGCTTTCCCCTAACATTTTGCTGCCAACATCCCTACCATGATGGCATTGCTTTCATTTTTGTCTCTTTGTTTTTATGACGCGCTACTTGATTAATCGCCTGTTGATCTCCATTCCCACCTTGCTGGCCATCAGCATCGTGGTGTTTGCCATCTTGGCTTTGGCACCTGGGGATCCCATGGCAGAATTTGCCACCAATCCTGCCATCACTGCGGAAGTACGGGAGAACATTCGCCGTTCTTTGGGGCTAGATCAGCCGATTTACATCCGCTATGTGAAGTGGCTGTGGGCTTTTATGCAGGGGGATATGGGCTTTTCTTTTACCAGCCGCAGCCCCGTGTTGAACTTAATTTTGCAACGGTTGCCCACCACTCTTTGGATAGTTGGCACTGCATATATTATCGGCGCATTGCTGGCGGTGCCTTTGGGCGTGATCTCTGCCCTGAAGCGCTACACCCTCTTCGACCAAGTGGTGACGACGCTGGCTTTTGTTGGCTTTTCCTTGCCCACCTTTTTTACGGGTATTTTGTTCATCATCATTTTCAGTGTGCAACTGCGCTGGTTCCCCTTCATCTACAACAGCACGCTGCGGGTAACCGATTGGGCAAGTTTTGTGGCCCAGGTGCGCCAATCGATCATGCCTGTGACAGTCTTGGTGTTGTTCCAGGCAGCGGTGCTGATGCGCTTTGTGCGAGCCTCAATGCTGGAGCAAATGAACCGGGATTACGTGCGGACGGCCAGGGCCAAAGGCTTGCAAGAATGGGTGGTGGTGAATCGGCACATTTTGCGCAATGCCTTGATCCCGGTGGTAACCCTGGTGGCCCTGGATATTCCATCCGTGTTTACCGGAGCGCTGGTTACAGAGCAGATTTTTCGCGTACCTGGGATCGGCGCTTTGTTGGTGGATTCCATCTTCCGGGGCGATACGCCGGTGGTGATGGCCATCACCTTTATCTACGCCATCTTGATCGTGATTTTCAATTTGGTGGCGGATATTCTCTACAGCATTTTGGATCCGCGGGTGCAGTATACCCGCTAGGGATCCGGCTCTTCAACAATCTTTCACCCTCAAACTTCTAGAGGTGTCCGATGTCTGCTTCGATCCCTGCTCCCCCTCAAGCCAACGTTCAGGAACGCCCCCCGCGTACCCTGTGGGGGGATGCCTGGCGGCGCTTTCGTCGGGATAGGCTGGCCCTGTTTGGGACGGCCACCTTGCTGCTCATCATCTTGGGATGTGTGGTGGGCCCGCTGATCTACACAGCTTCCCCCAGCCAGATCGACTTTTCTCGTTCTCAACTGCCCCCCAGTTGGGCCCATCCCTTTGGCACCAACGACCTGGGACAAGATGTCTTGGCGCGGGTGTTGCGCGGCGGGCGAGTATCGCTTTCAGTGGGCATTACCTCAATGCTGGTGGCCATTACGATGGGCACCTTGATCGGGGCGATATCGGGGTTTTATGGGGGTTGGATCGATGTGGCCCTGATGCGGTTTACGGATTTGTTTCTCTCCTTGCCGCAATTGCCGCTGTTGTTGTTGGTGATCTTTCTGTTTCGAGAGAGCTTGCGACGCTTGGCAGGGCCAGAAACGGGGATTTTTATCCTGGTGGTGCTGGTGATCGGCAGCTTGAATTGGATGTCGGTGGCGCGGCTGGTACGGGCCAGCTTCTTGAGCGTGCGGGAAATGGATTTTGTCTTGGCGGCTCGCGCCATTGGGGCTCCGGCCCGTCGGCTGATCTGGGTGCATATTTTCCCCAATGTGCTCAGCCCTGTGATTGTGGCGGCGACGCTATCAGTAGGGACGGCGATCATCACCGAGTCAACGCTGAGCTTCTTGGGGCTGGGGTTCCCGCCGGATGTGCCCACTTGGGGCAGATTGCTCTTCGATGCCCGCAATTACCTGGAGCAAGCGCCCCACATGGCCTTCTTCCCCGGACTGATGATTTTTTTGACCGTGCTGAGCATCAATTTTGTCGGGGATGGATTGCGAGATGCCTTGGATCCGCAAATGCGGCAACGGTGAAGTTCGTTGTTTTTCCTTCTGATTTTTTGAAACTTAACAAAGCTCCAAAGGACTCCTCCTCAAAATATTATACTATATAGAATTTTTGTATTTCTTTCACGGTTCTGGCATCAGCGGTTATCCTTAGTTCCAACTCCTTCTCGCCCAACGCTCTCTGTTGTCATGGCTAAGCCCTTTAACGTCCACATCGTTACTGCTCTCGCGGCTGCCGCCATTGCCTCTCTGCCTCAGCCAGCTTTTAGGAGAGCTCTCACGGTGGCTCTTGTAGCAGGAGCTGGCAGTGTAGCGGCTCAGAAAGTAGAGCGTAACAAATCACTGGCAGGATCCCAGGCTCAAAGAGGTCAGGTTGTCTTAGAGCTGCCTCGTCCTTCCTTTGAGCAATTTCAGGAAACGGAGGATCAGCTTCTACAGAAGGATGAGGAAACCCAGAGACAGGCACCAGAGCAGCTACGAAGCGCTCAGGCAGAGAACCTGGAACCGGGGAATCAAGCTGCACAAAAAGAGGAAGAGATCCAAAGACTGTTAGTGGATCTGCAAAAATGGCGGCAGTCCGCTACAAATTTGTCTCAGCAAGTTCAGGAAAAAGAGCATCTGCTGCGTAGTAAGCAAGACGAACTTGCACAGCTACAAGCTCGGCTTCAGCAGAGCAATGAGCAAATCCAGGCTCTGAAAGCGCAACTGGCTCAGCAGGCTCATTCGATTGAAAAGCTTCAGCTCCAGGAGCAGAGAATCAGGGATCTCTCTCAGCAAATAGAAGAAAGGAAGCAGCAACTACGCAATTACGAAAGCCAGCTCTCTGAACTACAAGCTCAGCTCCAGCGGAAGAACGAGCAAGTCACAAGCCTGGAAGCTCGGGTAGCTGAGCAAAACTGCCTGATAGAGAAGCTCCAACTCCAAGAGCAAAGAGCCAGGGATCTCTTTCAGCAAATTGAGGAGAAAGAACAGTGGCGGCAAAGTTACGAAAGGCAGCTTTCAGATCTGCGACGCCAGCTTCAACAGAAAGATGAAAAACTACAAGAATTAGAGATAGAACTAGAAGACCGGAACCAAAAGATCAAGAGTCTTGAAGAGGAGAGAGATTTTCTTAATTTAAGTGTAGAAGGTTTTCAAAAGACTCTGTCTGTGCAGTACCAATGCAAAGGGGATAAACGTTACAGAGAGCAGATCTTATCAGAGTGTGATATAGTATTAAGGCTAGAAAATGAGAGAGACTTTTACCCACAAGAGGCTAAGAGCTTTATCCTGGAAATTCTACGCAGGGCAATTAACCAAGTGCACCAAGAAAGTCGAGTTCAGCATATCCTTAAAGACTTAATCCAGAGTAACGATGCATGTGAGGGCGACAGTTGCCGCCAAAGCATTAGAGAATTTGTAGACCACTGGTTTTGTGACTACCGAAAATGGAGTAATCGTGCCGAAAAAGAGCTTCAGAATTTTGGTTTTGAGCTTGTTTCAGAATCCCCTCACATCAAGATTTGCTTTTATGGGGATCGACGTTATTTGATTACCCTGTCTAAGACTGCTGGAGATTGGCGTGCCGGTCTTGAAATCGCTCATGATATTCGCAACAAAATCTTCGGCCTATAGACTGAGTAAAGCCGATTGCAGACTTATTTCTCATTCAAAGGATAGAGATCCCACTGGTTACAGACCTTGCCCGAAAAAATCACACTCAGTCTTGATAGGCTGGAGCTGACACCCGAGCGCCAGGGATCCCTGCCATGTTCTACTTACCGGTCTCGCTGTTGTTGTTTGTAGTGCTGTTGCTGCTGCTGCCGCTAGTTTGGTTGGGGTTGGCGGTGGATGTGGTGGCGCTGGCAGTGGGGAAATTGGGCTTTTCCCGAGATGGGGCGTTGTTGCTGCTCTTGGCAGTGCTTGTGGGCAGCTCGGTCAACATTCCCCTCTATCGAGTGAAATGCGAGGTGACGCTGGTGGAGGACTTAGCCAGCCTGTGGATGCGGCAATTCTGGGGGATCCCGTTGGCCAAGATCTCTCAGGAGACCGTGGTTGCTCTGAACGTGGGCGGGGGGTTGATCCCGGTGCTCTTGGCCCTATATCAATTTGGGCGGGCCGACAGCGTGCTGATCCTGGCGGTGACGGCGCTGGTAACCTTGGTCAGCTACTATGCTTCCCACGTGGTGCCGGGGATCGGCATTCAAATGAACCCCTTGATTGCCCCGGCTACGGCAGCCTTGGCCGCCATGTTCTGGGCTGGAGATCAGGCGCCGGCGGTGGCCTTTGCTGGCGGGGTTTTGGGCACGGTGATCGGAGCGGATCTGCTGCACTTGCCGGAGGTGCTGCGGCGCAATTGCTCGGGCATTCTCAGCATTGGCGGGGCCGGGGTTTTCGATGGCATTGCTCTCTGTGGCCTGTTTGCCCTGTTGCTGAGCTAAACCAGCAAATAGGTGAGGGAAAGGGTAACAGCCTGGCCGGGATCCAGCCAGCGCAAGTCGGGATCCCCTTCGGGGGCACGCTGGGTCAACTCCTCGAGGAGAATTTGCGTCCATTCCAGCGGCCCATTGAGCAACAGCGGCGAACGGGCTACCCCCAGCTTGCGGGCCATGGTTTTGAGGGCTTCCAAGCTGGCCGACAAGGGGCGAGTGCTGGCCACAAACAGCAGCTCGGTCAGCCCCTGGGCATGGCAGGTGAGCAGATCGGGATTGACGGCAGAGCGCGAATTGCCAGCCATCTCAGGCAGAGGTGGCAAAGTCAGGCTGCTCTTGGCCTCCAGGCGCAGCGGCAGGGCAAAGTCCTCCTGGGGCATGGGGGCCAGCAGGTGCAGTTGCCCGCTGGAATCGACCATCAACAGGTACCCGAACAGATCCTGCTCGCCCTCGTTGCGCAGAGTGAGATAGAGGGGATCCCCGCGCATAAAGCGTGGCATGCCTGGCTCGCCAGGAGCAGCGGCCCCTTGGGCAAGCCGTGACCCCCGCAAGGGTTTGCCCTTGGTGGACAATTCCCCCACCACCGCCAGCGGCGAGATTGCCGCGTTGAGGGTAGCCCGCAGGCGCTTGGCCGCCAGCAGATGGGCCAGACGGGGCACCAGCCGCTGCACTGCCGTAGCGGCAGCTTCCCCAGCCGGCCCGCAGGAATTGAGCAGCAATTCTCGCCCCGGCCAAAAGAGGCTGTAGCTGTTGACTTCCAGGGGTTTGGGCAGAGCGTCCAATTGAAAGGCGGCGGCCATTTCGGGGGTGATGCGGCCCAGCAGGCAATCCACCTGGCGCTCGCGCGGGTTGGCCGTCTCCATCCAGCTGTAGCCGGCGATGGCGTTGGTCAGATCTACTTTTTCAACGCGGCCTAAGTTGTCTTCCAGACCCACCAAAAGCTTGAGGCTGCTGGAGAGGCTGCGCAACTGCTCCCGCACCAGCGTGCCCACGGGGGGAAATTGACCTTCCCCGTTGGCCGGCTGCACCTGTGCCAACAGGCCGCTGCGAGAACGAATCAGCAGCGGCACCGGCGAGGCGGTGGAAGGCTCGGCAGCAATGGGAACCAAAAGAGTACCTGGCTGCAAGCCGCAGAGTGCCGCCGGTGGGATCCCACCCAGCCACACCTGGGCCCGATTCCCCTTCACTTCCTGGATGGCGCCGCTGACTCCCACCTGAGGGGGGGTGAGGAAGTAGGGCGGGATGCGCCGAGCCGTTTCTTTGCCCTCCAGGATGGGGCGCTGACAAGCAAACAGGCCCAGCTCCCGCTGACCGGCCACTTGGTTGAAGGCTATCAGCAGGCGGGTGGCAGGTGTGGTCTCCCACAGGTACTGCGTCAACAGGTAGGTGAGTATCCCTGCATGAAATCCCGGCCAAGCGGCTTCTGCCGCCAAATCTTGGGGGGTGGTGGCGGCAATTAACAACCCCTTGGGCGGAGAGGGCCAAATCTGCTGCACTTCACCAGAAGGCAGGCGACCGGGAGCCACCGCCTCTGGGGAGGTAGAGGCTACTTCCTTGGGGACTTTCGGCGGGCGGGAGCGCAGTTGCAAGTTGCCCCGTACTGCGGGTGCAACATAGCTAAAGCCACAATCGAGTACGGTCGTGAGCTGGGCTGTGCCCAAGCTTTGCACAAGCTGGAAAAAGCGCTCCAGACCCATAGCCGCCGCTTCTTCAGGGCCAGCCAACAGCAGCGCCGGCTGCCAGCGCTCGGGCGAAGATCCCGCCCGCCATTGGCCGTAGCCGCTAAACTGCACCACTACCGTTTCAGCCGTCTGACTTGCACTTCCCAAGTGCTCGGCAAAGGCTGACTGGATCGCGCTTGAAGTGGCAGCTCCATCGGTGAGGATGAGAATGTCTGCCGGGTCAAAGCCAAAGCGATACCGCAGCAGCTCCCGCTGCAGCTCCACATCCGTGACACACCCCTGTAACGGGGATCCCTCGCCGGGGTAGCGGTTAATGCCTATCAAGAGAGCCAACTTGCGGGAGCTGGCCGCCAAAGCTTGCCCGTAGCGCTCAGCCTGACCCACCAACCAGCCGGGAGAGAGACCAAGGCCGGCAGCAACCAGGAGTAACTTTTGTAGAAAAGACCGCCTTTCCATGTCAACCCTGTGGGCTGCCTCGCTGGCGTAACAGCCACCCTGTTGGCGAACGAGCCGCAGCTCAACTCTGCACCGGATCTGTTGCTGCCTATTTCAGGATATCCCCACCCCTCCAGCTTTTTCGAGGGATCGGGTGAGAGTTTTTGGCGTTTCGTTTACATTCTTGGCGGGATCCCGCCTCAAGTCCTTTCCGTCTGGGGATACCGACGCCAAGGCCGCTTAGGAGTTCAGCTAGAAACGGCAGGAGGCCCGCCCTTTTCCTCCTGTACACGGGGGATACGGGAGCGTGTCAATCAACAGCCGCGCAGCAAAACAGAGCGTTGGCGGTCGAACAGTTGGGCGTTTTCTCAACTGAGGCAGTTTCTGCACTCCAAGGCAGTGGGGCCGGGGTCAAGGTTGTGGTGGTGCCGCCTGCCGACAGTTTGCAAACCGGCCACCGATGTTTATGGCTTGGCCAGCAGGAAGGGAAGCGTTTTCGTTGTGTGAACCCGGCCTGGGGCTGGGAAGGGGAGGCAGATTTTAACGGTGCCAATGTGATTGCGGTTTTGGGGGCTGCTGTAAGCCGGCCTGCCCCCCGTACACGGGGGGTGTGGGGGGCCCTTGGTTGGCTTGCCAACTGCAGGGCTACCCAAAGCCTGCACTCTATGTGTCAGCATGAGTGCGGGCAATTTACAAAATAGGGCAAGTGAGCCCCCCGTTCCGGCCAATGGCAGCGGAGGAAAGGGATCACGATGAACCCAGCCAAAACTAGACAGCACAGGCTGTAGTAGAGGTGAAAGCTCCCGATGGGATCCACCTGTTCCACTACCCCTCCTCCCAGGGATCCCAGCGCTAGAGCCAGGATATTGTTCAAGGCATGGGCCAGGATGGGTAAGCTCAAGGAGCGTGCTTTCAGGTAGAGCAGCCCCATCACCAGGCCAAACACCGTCAGCCCAAGTGGGTTAGGGTGCAGTAGGCCAAAGACCACGGAAGAAGCCAGCAGGCCTCTGTCAAGCCCCCACTTGAGGCTCCAGCGGTGGAGCAAAATGCCGCGAAACAGCCATTCCTCCGTTATGGGGGCCACCACTGCAATCGAGAGCCAGCGCAACCCCTGGTACACCTGCGGCCAGGCTGTCTCCCCCTCCTCTTCCCCCAGGGAGTCCAGCATCGACTCCGCCAGCTCCGGGAAAGACAGCGACACCCAGTAGAGCATCAGCAAAGTGGTGCCCATGGAGAGCACAACCAAAGCCGGCACTACCCGCAGCAGGGATCCCCAGGGAATCGCAGCTCGCCAGTTGCCCCACAGCCGCCTCATCTGCAAATGGGCTCGTCGCCCGCGCTGCCAGCTCCAGATACAAGTGAGCACAAACGTGACGCAATAGACAACGTAGGCCAGCACCGGATCGTCCGAGGGCAGAGGCAACAGCCTGGCCAAAGCGACAACCCCCAGACCCACCCCCCCGTTGATCGACAGGAAAGCCAGCAGCAGATAGCGGGCCTTCAGCGCTGAAAATCCGGCTGAACCCGGCTCGGCAGGCGGCAAGGCGGGGGATCTGGACATAAAAAAGTAAGAGGTAGGAGTTTTCCCATCTTATAAGGGTGGGGGAGAGAGCACCGACTTTGGAAAGCCAATCCTCCGGGCAAGCTACCTCGTGGAAGGGGAAAGCCCCCCTCTTCAAAGGGAGAGGAGGTCACTGCTTGCGCTGAATCCAATAGGTGGTAAATAGCTCGCCACTGGCCTGTTTCTGGATTTTGCCCCCCAAGTCGGCGATGCGCCGCTCCCACTCCTGTAGGGGCGTGAGAATCGGCTCGCTGCCTTTGAAGAGCTCAATCAACCCCCACTGTTCGGCCCACACCGACTCAGGATTGACCACTTCGATAATCACTGGCGCAGCCGGACGCAACACCCGCCTCAGTTCTGCCCAAACCGCGTCAAAGTAGTCTATCGGATAGTAGTACAAAAATCCTGTAGCAATGGCCAGATCGAACTGCTCTGGCCCGTAGTTTTCCAGGTGATGGGCGGATCCCTGCTGCATCGACTTGAACAGCTTGGAGTTAAGCTGCGGTGCCCGCGAGCGCACAAAGCGCACGATCCCCCCGCTCAGCTCATGGCCGTAAAAGTAGGCCTGCCAATCGTTCCAGGGATAGGTCAGGAAACTCACTCCACAGCCCAGATCCAAGCAGGCTTCCCGCTTTTTGGGGGCGCGCAATTGCCAAAAGGGGATCCCCAGGCGTTCCTGGAGGTGATCCCGCTTTTGGGCTTGCCAAAAGGGCAACTGTTCCAGGTCGGGGGGAAGCTGCCAACTGGCCCGACCCAACTGCACCTCCAGCTCCCGGTTGAAGCGGGCGGCTACGGCGGCAAGATAGGGATCCCAGCGTTCCCCGCTTTGCGGTAGCTCCATCTTTGGCCGGCTCTGTTGTGGAGGCTTGGGCGCTTAACTGGCCTTTAACCTAGACTACCAGGAGGCCCGGCCCATAGGCCCCCGGCTGCAGGGATCCATTGACCCAACTGTAGCTGCCGAGGATGGTGCCGGCGGGGACTTGAGCTTGGGAGCCCAAGCGCGTGTAAGCGCCGATGTAGCAGGGCGCGTGCAATTGAACGTCAGGGTGGATCTCGGCGGTCTTGTGAACCCATACCCCTGGCGCCCGTTCTTCCACATCCTCGAGAGGGAAATCCCTCATCCGGCTCAGGAGAATGTCCAGTTGGCCGTGGTAGTAGCTGGCCGGCGTGCCCAGATCCCGCCAGTAGCCAGTGTGCAGGTAGGCTTGCAGCCGTCGCCCCTGCCGCAGCAAGTCGGGGAAGATACGCCGCTCGAAGCTGAGGGGATCCCCGCTGGGGTAGTCTTTGAAAATAGCCGGATCGAGGACATAGGTACCAGCGTTGATGGTGTTGGTGGTGAGGGTGAGGGCTTCGGCAGCAGTGGGCTTTTCCCGAAAGGATTGGATCCGGCCCCCTTCCCCTACCTCCACCAGGCCGTAGGCGGTGACGTCCTCCACCTGGGCGAGGGTGAGGGTGGCGACGGCCCCGCTCTGCAGGTGGCAGTGTATCAAATCTAATAAATCCAGATCGGTGAGGATATCGGCATTGAAGACCACTAAGGGATCCCCGCTGAAGTAGGGTTGGGCCAGCACCAAAGCTCCCGCTGTATCTAGCGGCGTCTCCTCGACGACGTAGCGGAGCTTTACCCCCCAAGCAGTGCCATCTCCCAGAGCCGCCTCGATCTGTCTGCCCAGATACCCCACGCTGAGCAAAATGTCCGTCAGGCCGGCCCGGCGGCAGCGCCCGATCAGCCAGTGTAAAAAAGGCACCTCTAGCAACGGCAGCAGAGGCTTCGGTTGCCACAAGGTCAGCGGCCGTAAGCGAGTTCCTTGCCCCCCTGCCAAAATCACCGCCTGCATAGCTATCCCCAACCCATTTTCCCAGCCTAGATGGTAGGGGAAAAGGATCCAGCCTGCCACAGCCAACTGGCTGAGGCCAGAGGCAGGGAGAGCCCCCCTTTGCCGCTGTTCTGCTGGGCAGCGAAGGCCCGCTAGGCTGGCGGCGACGGCTGGGGATCCCGGCAGGCGGCCAGGATGGCCTGGGCAGCCAACTGGCCGGAGAGGGTAGCCCCTTCCATGCTGTCGATATAGTCTTGGGCGGTGTAGCTGCCGGCAAAGAAGAAGTTGGGCACGGGGGTCTTCTGGTGCGGGCGATAGGGATCCATGCCTGGCGCTTCTCGGTAGAGGGAGTGGGCCAGCTTGACGACGCTGTACCAGGTCATGTTCAGTTGCCGCGACGAAGGAAACAGCTCGTGCACTTGGCGCAGCACGTGCCGGGCAATTTGTTCGTTGGACATGGAGATGAAGGGATCCCCCGGCGTGAGCACACACTGCAGCAGGGATCCCTGGCCGGGTTTGTAGTAGTCGGCGGGGCTGGTGAGAGCCAGATCGGCAAAGCAGGAGAAATCGGCATCGGGGGTGTAGAGGAGGTTGTCGATGCCAACTGGCTGCGGGTGGTCAGCGGCGCGTTTGGCCCGGCCCTTCAGCTCCGTCACCCAGCCGTCGAAGCGCAATTGCACCGTTGCCACGGGTACGGATTCCAGCTTGTAGAGGTTGTCGAACTGGGGCCACTGCCGCCACACCTGGGGGATCAGCCGTTTCGCCCCTTCCACGGCTGTTGCACACACGTACACATCCGCTTCCACCCGCTCGCCATTGGCCAAGACCAGACCAGTTACTGCGTAGGGAGGAGAGTCGCTGACTTCAATGCGGCTGACCCCTCTGCGGGTGTAAACCTGGCCGCCGCGGGCTTGCAGGTAGCGGACGATGGGCTGGGTGAGGTAGTTGTCCGGGGATCCCTTGAGGAGGTTGAGCTTGGAGGCATCGGTTTTGCTGGCAAACATCTGAAAAATGGTCAGCATGCAGCGGGCGGAAATCTGCTCCGTATCGATGAAGCCCAGGGCATAGGCAATCGGGTTCCACATCCGCTTCAGGCTGGCCTCGGATCCCCCGTGGCGGCGGAACCACTCGGCAAAGCTCATCCGATCCAAAGCGCGAATCTGCCGCATCGCCCCCTCGTAGTCCAGCAGGCCGCGAATCAGAGGGCTGGTGCCCAGCGCCAGGGCGTTGCGCAGCTTATCGGCCCAAGAGAGCTGCTCGGTGGCAAAAAAAGCCTTGAGGCCGTTGAAGGGCGCCCCTAGCGGGAAGCGAAAATCGAGGCTGGCCACCTGCCCCCCGCGGTTGACAAAGGTGTGGGTGTGTTGCTTGGGCAGCAGGTTCTCGTAGGCCCCCACCTTCTTCATCAGGGCAAACAGGTTGCTGTAGTTGCAGAAAAAAACGTGCAGCCCCATCTCGATGTGGTTGCCCTCGGCATCCTGCCAGGAGCCCACCTTGCCGCCCACAAAGGGCCGCGCCTCGTAGATCTGCACCTGGTGCCCCGCTTCCACCAAATCCACCCCTGTGACCAAGCCGGCCAACCCGGCCCCGATAATGGCTACCCGCATCGTGATCCCCTCAAATGAGCTCAGCCAAAGGCTGAGGCAACTGCAAAGAAAGATAAACTTCTCTCATTCTGGAACAAAATGCGCCAGGGATCCCTGGCTTGACAAACGACCGCAAAACTTGCCATGATAGATGTCCGATGCGGATGTAGCTCAGTGGTAGAGCTTCTCGTTGCCAACGAGACGGTCGCGCGTTCGAATCGCGTCATCCGCTTTTCGATCCCTCACCCCCGTCCCCTCTCCCAAGGGGAGAGGGGAGGTGTTAGCGCTTGTAGAAGGTCTCCAGGCTGTGGCGGTCGCCCACAAAGCGCCAGTGCCAAGGTTCGTAGTTCACCCCCTGCGGATTGTTTCTGGGGAAAGACAGCTCAAAGCCAAAACGGGCGGCATTTCTCTCCAGCCACCGGAAGGCAGGGGTGGTCTCAAAGGCTTCTTGAGTGTCCCACTGAGGAAACTGGGCATCGCCAATATCAATGGCGTAGCCGGTGTGGTGCTCGCTGTAGCCGGGGGGAGCGCTGAGCGCAGCCCGTTCTTCCGGTCGCAAGGCTCGCGATTGGGCCAGTTGAAAAAACAAAAACTCCTGCTCCGCTATCGAGCGAAACCCAGAGATAGGGACAAGGCGGATCCCGTCGGCTTGGGCTGCTTCACTCATGCGCAGGTAGCTCTCGGCAGCCGCCTGGCGCAGGCGCACCTCTCGACCGTGGTAGCTGCCCACCACCCGTAGGCTATCTGCGGGGGCCTCGGAATAGGCATAGTGCCCCAGCAGCCAGACCCGCTCATTCTGCTCAGTTGGCTGCGCCAGAGGGGGCTGACCGGCTTTTTCGAGGACTGGGGAATCTGCTGGGGATCCCGCCAATCTCTCCAGCCACCACGCCATCCAGAGCAGCAAGCCAACTATGGCCAGCCCTACGCCCAGCCACAGGCCCCACGAAGCTGAGGAACCTTGCGCTTTTTCCGCACCAGATGGCTGGCGACGCGCAACCGGAATGTCGTCGTTCATGCGCAAGGGCTGGGATCTCAGAGAGGAACCGAAGAGATTTTACAAACCCAAGTCGGCCAAAATATCGCGGGCGTGGGTTTCGGTGTTGATGTTCTGATAGACCTTGGCAATTTTGCCCTCGGCGTCGATGACGTAGGTCACCCGCTTGGCGTAGCCGCCTCCATCCACATCGTAGGCGCGGGCGATCACCCCACTGGTATCCACCAGCAGAGGGAAAGGCAAGTTGTACTTCTCGGCAAACTTTTGGTGAGAGGCCTGGTCGTCCATGCTCACCCCCAACACCACCACGTTTTTGCTTTGATAATCAGCGTAGGCGTCGCGGAAGCCGCAGGCCTCTTTGGTGCAGCCAGGGGTGTCGTCTTTAGGGTAAAAGTAGAGGACAACGGTTTTCCCGGTAAAATCAGCCAGAGAAACTTGGTTGCCGTGGGTGTCGGTCGTGTTGAACCCTGGAGCAACGGTGCCAACAGCGAGAACCATAGACAGGTGACCTGAAGAGTGCAAGAGAGAAAGCTGCCCTCAGCATTTTCTTCAGCCCTGGTCGTCTCTGTCAAGCTGTTGCCGGCCCCGACCCGGCTGCCCGTTGCAACTCGACCACCAGCTCTTGGAACTCCACTGCCAGCCTAGAAGGCAGCCGTCGCCCCAGGATCTCCGCCAGCGACCGGTAGTACCACAGGGATCCCTCTTTGCCGCCGGAGAAGCGCTCCCAGAGCTGATCCCCCAGTTGGCGAAAGTCGCGTAGGATGCAGCGGACGTTGTGCAGCTTGTCGGAGGCGGCCACCAGCAAAACCGAGGCATCTGCGGTTTCCAAGTGCTTGAGATAGGCCACTTTGCGCTCTTTCCAGTCTTCTTTGGGCTCGCCCAGGGAGCTATCGCTGTCGGTGTCCGTGCATCCCAGGACGATCTGCAGCACCCGTTCTCCGAAGTGCTCCCGCAGCTCCCGTTCAATCTGAGCCCGCGGCTCGCCGCTGTAGCGGGGGCCATCCTCCAGGCTGTCGTGGAGGAGGGCAGCAATGGCCTCATCTTCGTCGGCGCCATGCTCCAGGGCGATGGACGCCACCGCCAGCAGGTGGCTGAGGTAGGGGATCCTTGTTCCCTTGCGGGTTTGAGCGGCATGCCAGCGGTAGGCGTAGCGCATGGCCTCGGCAAACCGCGGCGTCAACTGGGTAGACATAGGTATCTCTCCGGTCGAGGTTGGCAGTTGAGGGGATTGGTATTGGTAGGAAATCGTATCCAGAAAGCGTCTATTCCAAACCAAGCTTTGACCTGGTTGCCGAGCGGCACTCTGACTTTTGCTTCTTGGAACTTAAGCCACTTTTTCGGGTATGCTACTGAGAACATCCCCTTCTTACGGTAGCGCGGCAGGTTTGGTCTTAAACTCATTCCTTCTTGCCAGGAGAGCCTCAGCTTTTTCTTAGAGCTACTGAGTGCCTCAGCTACAGACTTACACGTCTGTTGTGCGGCGGAAACATACATTGCGATAAAGTGCTTGTTTTGGGTTCTGGCCATCTCATCACAAAGCTCACCATAGCTTGCCCATCGCTTCGTTTTGAAATAGACTTGTCTCGCATCGTACAGAGCACAGTTGCTTATTAGACTGTTGACACAACTCTAATAGGGGGACTAGCTCCCTGTTCTTGACTCGAACCTGCTGACAGCCGTACTCCATCATTGTTGATGAGCAGTATGATAACTACAGTCTGACATGAGTAAGCGATAATGCGAGAGGAAAGTCAACGGTACAATCACTACAACCATGCTGTGGGGCTAGCGGTTGTTTATCTCATTTTTTGGCCAAAGAGAAGGAAAAAGGTCTTGGTAGGAGAAGTCAGGAAGAGGTTGTTTGAGCTATGAAACTATATCAACGACCCCCATCATGGGTAAGCGACTAAAGTGGCTAGCGGGCTTTTCCGCCCTGCACTCAAGTGCGGGGCTACCAAGCTATCCTTTTGTGTGCAGGTGGGGACTGGCCCGCAGGGCCTGGATCACCGGAGCCAGCTCGATGGCTGCGGGCCGCGTACCCAAGATCACAGAAACCAGGGGAAGGGTGGCCATAGGCTCATGGGCAGCGGCACCTGTAGAGGCTGGAAAGAGCTGATCCACTCCGCGCAGCTCATTGGGGTGAGCCTCTTAAAAACACAGGCAGCATAGGGCAGCGTTTTCCCAAGGTCACAAGCTGCCAGGATGGGGACTCTACTCAGTCAGGCTGCGAGCAGAACCCGGAAGAGGTTGTGCTCTCTTGTTCGCTTACCCCGATCTTAACTCCCCATCTGCTCCGCTGATCGTTCACCGAATATGCCAGAAAAAGGTTGACGGGATCCCCTTCCTGCAACTAGCCTAAAAAGGGCTGAAGAGATCCTCTTCGGGCTGTCCGGGTTGTTCCGGTTCAACTCTTTCGGAGGAAAACGTTCAACAACATGGACGCTTCTGGCAGTTGTAGCACCGGCCAGCTGAGATCGCTCTTAGGAGCTCAAGTCCTTGGAGATCTGCGCCTTCCTGGTGCCTTCCATTTTCCCGCTGACAGCCTCAGTCGTCGCTTGAGAGGATCCCGTTTCGCCAACGCGAAGGGACAGGAGAGCTTTCTCAAATAGCTTCTGGCTTGGGTGGCTCTCTCGGTCGGCGACGAACAGATGGGCTGAGCAGAGCTCGACCTGAGCATCGGAAAAGGGAAAAGCAGGAGTGCTTCAAAGGGGACTTCCCCTAGCCTTGGGTTTTGTATTTGTTGTTCGTGGGCCAGGGGGAGCCCTTTGGATTCCCTTTTATCGACTTGGGCTTGTGGGCGTCGAGTCGGGCCTAAGACGTTGAGAGGCGTTCAGCTTCAGGGCTCCCATGAGCCTCGGAGCAGGGGTTGGTCGTTGCCCTCCGGGTCTTTTATCCGGCTGACTCCAACCTTCGGAGGTTTGTTATGCAGCAAAACATTCTTCGCGATCTTCTCTCTCCTGCCTCTTTGGAAGCCGCCAAGCGAGCGGCCAACCGCGCCCCTATTGCCGAGCTGGTGCAGCAGTTGATGGAGATTTCTCCGCGGCAGCGGGTACTGGCTTTTCGGTTGCTGGAAAAAGACAAGGCCATGGCGGTATTTGAGTATTTGCGGCCTGAAGAACAGGCCGATCTCATCCGCAGCATGGAAAACCCAGAGGTGATCCGGCTGGTGGAAGCATTACCCCCAGACGAGCGGGTGCGCCTGTTTGAGGAGCTGCCGGCCAAAGTTACCAAGCGGCTGATCGCCAACCTCAGCCCAGAAGCCCGCGAAGCCGTGAATATCCTGCTGAACTACCCGGAGCGCAGTGCCGGTCGGCTGATGAACCTGCGCTACTTGGCGGTGCGCGATACCCTCACCGTCGGGGCAGCTTTGGCCAGTGTGCGCGACTCCCAACTGGGGGATGACGAGCTGGATGTGATCTTTGTGGTCGATGACCAGCGGTTCTACAAAGGTCTGGTTCGCACCGTGCGCCTCGTGAAAGCAGATCCGGATTTGCCCATTCGGGAGCTGATTGAGGGATCGGATATTTTTGCTCGGGTTACCGACCGGGATCTCCAGGCAGCCCGTTTGCTCAAAGATTCCGGCTTGCCGGCCATTCCGGTGGTGGATACGGAAGGGCGCTTGGTGGGAGATATCACCTTTGAAGATGTCATCAACTTGGTGGAAGAAGAAGCCACCGACGCCGCTCTGGCCCAAGCAGGGGTGGGCAACTTGCTCAGCCGAGACAAGGTTTGGAGCGAGCGCCTGGTTAAAGGCTCCCGTTGGTATGCCGTCCGCCTGCGCATCACGTTTTTAATCATCACCTTGATTGGCGGCATGGTGGTGGGGGGAGTGATCCAAACCTTTGAGGAAGTGTTGGAGGCGGTGACGGCAGCGGCTATTTTCATCCCCTTGGTCATGGATATGGGCGGTAATGTCGGCACCCAATCTACGACCATCTTTGCCCGTGGCTTGGCTTGGGGCCACATCAACGTGCGGCAGTTTCTCCCCTATTTGCTGCGGGAAGCCAGCATCGGCGCCATTATTGGCGGGATCCTAGGAGTTGCGGCTGGGGTGATTGCCTACTTCTGGCAGGGGGCACCGAATGGGATCCCACAATTGGGTCTAGCGGTGGGCTTGGCTCTGGCCATTGTCCTCACTTTGGGGGCTATCTTGGGCGCCATTTTGCCCTGGGTGATGTTAAAGCTGGGCTTTGACCACGCTCCCGGAGCAGACCCTTTCATCACTACCATCAAAGATTTCACCGGCCTCTGGGTGTATTTCACCTTGGTAGCTTGGCTGGTCGGCGTTGAAGTCGAGTTCTGAGGCTGCTCTCTTCGCCTTGCAGTCCAACTTTGGCTCCCAGGCTACCCCCGGCCTGGGGGAGCTGGATTCAGATTGAATCCGATTATTCGTTCAGGAGGTGTGCCATGACTTTGAAAGCTCCTTCCACCACAGCTCAGTTCCGGTTGCTGCTGCAGCGCTACGCCCATCGAGTCAGCATAACCTGCGCTTTAGAAACGGGTGGTAAGCTGGCCCCAGAAGTGGCCTTTGCTCAACTGGAAACCCTCTGGCAGGCTCTGGAACAGGAGGCCAAAGCCCTGGGGATCCCAGATGTGGCCGGCTAGCCCTCACTCCTCCACGGCAACTGGAGCATGCCCTATGACCTGGATTGACTTCACCTTCCGCCTAACGGTTGCCTTTATCTTGGGATCCCTTATCGGGCTGGAGCGCCAGTGGCGGCAGCGCATGGCCGGCCTGCGCACCAACACCTTGGTGGCCACTGGCGCAGCCTTGTTTGTCATGCTCTCAGTGCTCACCCCTGATGAAAGCAGTCCAACTCGCATTGCCGCCCAGGTGGTGTCGGGGATCGGCTTTTTGGCCGGGGGCGTGATCCTCAAAGAGGGGGCCAGCGTGCGCGGCTTGAACACCGCTGCCACCATCTGGTGTGCAGCAGCCGTAGGGGCTTTTGCCGGATCAGGGTACATTCCCCAAGCCACCATTGGGGCAGGAGCCGTGTTGATCGCCAACATTCTGCTGCGCCCCCTGGGCTACCGCATCAACCAACAGCCCCTCAAAGGCACGGAGCTGGAACTGGTCTATGAGTGTTCATTTATCTGCAAAAGCCATGCGGAAGCCCACCTGCGCGCCCTGCTGCTGCAGGGCATAGCGCCCACCCATCTCAAATTGCGAGCCCTCTACAGCGAAGACCTAGAAGACAAACCCGACCTGGTCAAAGTTGAAGCGGAGCTGGTCACCCAAACCCGCGACGACCAGGCTCTAGAACTTGTCGTCAGCCGCCTCAGCCTGGAGCCAGGAGTGATTACTGCCAGATGGCGAATTATCGAACAGGAATTTGGATAATCCGAACTTTTTTTCCGACTTCATGGGAGTTCTGCAGCCAAAAGGCAGAATGTGCCCAGCTCAACAAAGAGCGGACCTTCGCGCCATGAAGCGAGAGGAGATTTTGCAGTCCAAGCGGGAGCAGCTCCTACGGGTATGGTTGTTTCAAACCCGATTAAGACGCTCCTCCAGTGCTCGGCTCCACTGACGCAACGAGCTGTTTCATTGCTCTTTGAAATAACTACAGTTGTTTATCCTAACAATTCCCAACTGGTTACCAACGCAAACAGCAGAAACAAGCCGCCCCCCACCCAATGCACGGCCCGTTCAGAGATGTGGGCTGCTAAGAAGCGACCGCCCACCACCGCCAACCCCACCATCAGCCCATGGCCGAGGGTGGCCCCTGCCCAGACACTCAATCCCGGGTGGGTGGCTGCCAAAGAAACGGTGGCAATCTGGGTTTTGTCCCCGAACTCGGCCAAGGCGGTCAGGCTAAAGGCCTCCCACACAACAGCCCAAGCCCCGCCGCGGCCAGCGCCTTTTGCTTCGGCTTGCTCCACCAGCCTGAGGGCTTCTTCCTCTTCTTCCTTCTCCTGCTGGGGAGTCATTTGGTAAGCTTGCCAGAGCATTCTTAGCCCAAAAGCCGCGAAAACTCCAGCCGATAGCACTCGCACGCCCAGGGGTGGCAGCAGCTCAAAAAGCACTTTCCCGGCCACCACAGCCAGCAAGGTCATCGCGGCCAAAGCCAGCCACGTTCCCAAGAAGACCCAGCGGCGTGGGTGCCGCATAGCCAGAATCAGGGGGGTAAAAAAGGTCTTATCCCCAAACTCAGCTACTGTGACCAACAACAAACTGGACGCAAAACCGGCCCACATCGTTTAGCCTCCAACCTCTCTTGTGTGCAGAATCGGTTCACACCTGGAGGCGAAGGCTGGGAAAGTCAGACGGACTCACCAAGCTCACCTCCGCGTGAACTCAGTGAAAGTCTCGTCACCAAGGCAAGACGATGGGCTTGCCTTGTCTCTGGCACCGGGCTGCTTTTAGCCAGTATGTCGATGCAGAGGGCGGTAAGCCGCCTGACTACTCCCTTTCTAGCCTGAATGGTAGCATGCTCAGCTCATCCAGGAAAGCTCTCCGTTCGCGCCCGTAGGCCTTTGGGATCCCTGCCTTGCCGATGTTGATGCTGCTTCCCACAAGAGGGCTATGCAGGAGAGACAGGCTATCATGGTTACGGTTCAGGAGGAAATCAGGAGAAGGCCACGTGGATGCAAAGCTAGTCTTGGTGGGGGTTGCTTTTGCCCTCTCTTTGGCAAGTTTTTACTTCGGCACCCGCAACGGCTTTTACGACACCGATAAATATCACGGCAACGGCTCTGCCCACTAGGGCCAAGGGGGGAGCGATTCTGAATAGTTCCTTCGAGGAGTTTGTATCTAGGTAGGCTGGGGATCCCTTGCCCAAGCGAACTTCTCTCCAAAACATGGGCGAGGCTGGCGAAGCTTGTGTGCGGCAGTACCTGGAGGAGCAAGGCTGGCAGATCCTGGCGCAACAGTGGCGCTGTCGTTGGGGAGAGCTGGATCTGGTGGCCTCTAGGGCAGGGGAGTTGATTTTTGTGGAAGTGAAAACCCGCAGTGGCCAGGGCTGGGATCAAAAGGGGCTTTTGGCGGTTGGGATCCAAAAGCAGCAGCGCCTAATCCGGGCCGCCCAAGCTTTCTTGAGCCAGCACCCTGATCTTGCTGAACTAGCTTGTCGCTTTGATGTCGCGCTGGTGGAACAGCGACCGGGCAAGGAAGGGGTGAGCTACGCCTTGGCAGACTATCTGCAGGGCGCTTTTGAGCTCTGGGAATAGCGCCGCTCGTCCAGCCAAGTTTGGAGAATCACTGCCGCCGACTGCTGGTCGATAAGCGCTTTCTGGGCCTTAGCCGGGATCCCGGCCTGGCGCAGATCCCACTCCGCCTGTACGGTGCTCAGGTACTCGTTGACCGTAACCACCGGCAAATCCACGGCCGCCTGCAGCGCCCGCACAAACCGCTGCACCTTGCGGGCCTGGGATCCCACCGATCCATCCGCCAAAAGCGGGATCCCGACCACCACCACGGTGGCTTGGCGGCGGCGGATCCACGCCTGCACTTGGGCGATATCTTCCGGCAGGGAACGGCGCCGGATCACCCCCAGCCCCGTGGCCAGCAGCCCCAGCCCGTCGGAGCCGGCCACGCCGATGCGGCGGTTGCCCACGTCCAGCCCCAGCGCCGAAAAGGGATCCCTTGTGGCAGAATAGTTCAGGTCTGTTGACATCTGTTTGTCCCTCTTGCCGACATTGTAACGGCCTGAAACTCCCTCTCTCTGGCCGTGTAGCTCGGCTGAACCTCTATCCTTTTTCGACAACTCTCTTTGGAGCCTTCTCGATGACCAGCGCCACCCTGTCTCTCCCCAAGCACGAAGTTAAAGACCTGGGCCTCGCCTCTCTGGGCAGGCAACGGATCCAGTGGGCGGCGCGGGAGATGCCGGTGCTGGCCCAGATCCGGGAGCGCTTTGCCCAAGAAAAGCCCCTGGCCGGCCTGCGCCTGGTGGCCTGCTGCCATGTCACCACCGAGACGGCCAATCTGGCCTTGGCGCTGCAGGCAGGGGGAGCGGAGAGCGTCCTCATCGCCAGCAACCCCCTCTCCACCCAAGACGATGTGGCCGCCAGCCTGGTGGCCGACTACGGCATCTCGGTCTTTGCCATCAAGGGGGAAGATGTGGAAACCTACCGCCGCCATGTGCAAATTGCCTTGGATCACCGTCCCAACTTGATCATCGACGACGGCGGCGATGTGACGGCGGAGCTGGTGCAGCATCGCCAGGAGCAGCTCCCGGAGATCATCGGCACCACGGAAGAGACCACCACCGGCCTGGTGCGCCTGCGGGCCATGTCTAAGGCGGGGGTGCTCAGCTTCCCGGTGATGACCGTCAACGATGCCGAGACCAAGCACCTGTTCGACAACCGCTACGGCACCGGCCAATCCACCCTGGACGGCATCCTGCGCTGTACCAACATTCTTCTGGCCGGAAAAACGGTGGTGGTGGCCGGCTACGGCTGGTGCGCCAAGGGGGTGGCGATGCGGGCCCGCGGCATGGGATCCCAGGTAATCGTGACCGAGGTCAACCCGGTGCGGGCCCTGGAGGCGGTGATGGACGGCTTTCGGGTTATGCCCATGGCCGAGGCCGCTTCCCTGGGGGATCTGTTCATCACCGTCACCGGCAACAAGCACGTCATCCGCGGCGAGCACTTCGACCGTATGAAAGATGGGGCGATGGTCTGTAACGCCGGCCACTTCGACATCGAGATCGACCTGGTGGCGCTGCAAGAGCGGACGGTTTCCCGGCAGACGGTGCGCCCCTTTGTGGAAGAATACCGTCTCCAGTCGGGCAAATCGGTGTTCGTCCTGGGAGAGGGCCGGCTGATCAACCTGGCTGCCGCCGAAGGCCATCCCGCCAGCGTCATGGACATGAGCTTTGCCAACCAGGCCCTGGCCTGCGAGTACCTGGTGAAAAACCGTGGCCGCCTGGCGCCAGGGCTGCACCCCATTCCGGCAGAGATCGACGAGGCCATCGCCCGCCTCAAGCTCAAAGCCATGGGGATCTCCATCGACAGCCCTACCCCGGAGCAGATCGAGTACGGCAACACCTGGACGGCAGGAACCTAGAGAGAGCCCCTCACCTCCGCGGTGGCAAACCTGGCCCACCTGCGCCGTCGTGCCAGCAGGCAAGCGGCTTGACACCTCCCCCCCAGCAGGCTAGCCGGTTGACCAGCACCCCGGATGGACAAATTGCCTGGCGGTAGAGTTCAAGCACCACTGCCGCGGTGCACCTGCGCCCAAGTGCGGGTAGGCAGGCCCCAGATGTAGATGAAGCCTTCGGCAGCCCGGTGGTCGAATTGATCCCCTTCCCCGTAGGTGGCCAGCTCCGCGTTGTAGAGGGAGTAAGGGGAGCGGCGGCCCACGCAGACCGCCTGGCCCTTGTGCAGGCGCATCCGCACCACGCCGGTAACGCTTTTTTGGGTGGTGCGGATGAAGGCGTCCAGGGCCTCCCGCAGCGGCGAGTACCAGAGGCCGTTGTAGACCAACTGGCTGTAGGTGGTCTCGATGCCGTACTTGTAGTGGAGGACCTCGCGAGTGAGGGTGAGGCTCTCCAGCTCGCGGTGGGCCTGGATCAACACCGTTAGGGCCGGGCACTCGTAGATCTCGCGCGACTTGATCCCCACCAGCCGATCCTCGATCATGTCGATGCGACCGACACCGTGGCTGCCGGCCAAGGCGTTGAGCCGCTCGAAGAGGGCTCTGGGGCCGAGGCGCTGCCCGTCCAGCTCCACCGGGATCCCCTCTTCAAAGGCGATCTCCACGTAGGCGGGCTCGTCGGGGGTTTGAGCAATAGAGCGGGTGAGGGCGTAGACTTCCTCCGGCGGCTCTTGGTCGGCGTCCTCCAGGATCCCGGCTTCGACGCTGCGGCCCAGGATGTTGAGGTCGATGCTGTAGGGGCTGGATTTTTGTACTGGCATAGGGATGCCGTAGCGCTCGCCGTAGGCGATGGTCTCCTCGCGGGTCATGCCCCACTCGCGCGCCGGGGCCAGCACCTTGAGCTTGGGGTTCAAGGCGGCG
The DNA here is from genome assembly GCF_054060575.1 of Thermostichus sp. MS-CIW-15. NCBI lineage: Bacteria > Bacillati > Cyanobacteriota > Cyanophyceae > Thermostichales > Thermostichaceae > Thermostichus > Thermostichus sp. MS-CIW-15. The sequence goes on from NZ_JBSSDI010000004.1 coordinate 56,375, forward strand.
ATGGCCAGGTCGAAGCGGACTTGGTCATTGCCCTTGCCGGTGCAGCCGTGGGCCACGGCGTCGGCGCCCACCTCTTCGGCCACCTCCACCAACAGCTGGGCGATCAGGGGCCGGGCCAGGGCAGTGGAGAGAGGGTAGCGCTGCTCGTAGAGGGCATTGGCCTGGATAGCGGGGAAGGCGTAGTCGGCAATCAGGGTCTGGACGGCCTCCCGCACCAGGGATTGCTCGGCCCCGGCCCTCAGGGCCTTGGCTTGAATGGCCTCCAGCTCCGCCCCCTGACCCAAGTCCACCGCCAGGGTGACCACCGATTCCACCCCCCACTCGTGCTTGAGATAGGGGATGCAGACGGAAGTATCGACGCCCCCCGAATAGGCCAATACCACTTTCTTTGCCCGTCCCATGCTGCTGCGGATCCCTGTTCAAAAGAAGTTGCTAGCCCATTATGCCCTGTGGCTTGGATCTTGAGGCGGGGGGTGGCAGCGGACGAAGGGGAGACATCACGGTATCGGGGCGCGCCAAGGGATCCCTCCTCGGCCAGGCTTACGGAGGGAGGAAGAACGCCTTGTGCGCAAGGACGGTTTCCACCCTCGACCCAAGCCCAGAGGGCAGGCAGCAAGGCCGAAAAGGCAACAGCAATCGAGCTACCGGAAAAAAGCTAAAAGGGATCCACGGTTACCGAAAAGCGCCACAAAGCCCCTCCTGATCAAGGCTCCAACTGCTTACCCTGAAATTGGGGATGGCTTCTTGCAAGACTGGTTGGAAGACTGCTACTGGAATTGGGATCCGCAGCGTTACCCAAGTCGCAAAGCCCATCATCTGGCCCGCTGCCAATGGCAAATCCATTTCTACCAGCATCTGATGCAGATAGGGCTCCCACTCCCGGAGTCCACACGCGCCCGTGCCGCGACAGAAGTTTTTTAAATTTGTGTTAATTTAGGGGCAGCCTCCTCTTCGTTGCGCAATCCCTATGAACAGCATTCAACTTCCCCAATGGCTGAAGCTGGCTTTGCCCTTCTTTCACCCTGTGCTGATGATTTTCGCCTTTGCCCTAGCTCTCTACGCTCTTTACCTGGGCCTGCAGGTGCGACGGCTGCGCACTGCTTCTGCACAAGAGCGCAAAGAACTCGTCAAGGGTAAGTTTGGCCAGCGGCACTTTCTTGCGGGATCCCTGTTCTTGCTGTTGATGGTGTTCGGGGCCCTGGGCGGCATGGGGGTGACCTACCTCAACAACGGCAAGCTGTTTGTTGGCCCCCACTTGCTGGCGGGATTGGGCATTGTGGCCTTGGTGGCTAGCTCTGCGGCTTTGGCGCCCCTGATGAAGGATGGCCAAAAGGCCTGGGCTCGCAATGTCCACCTCCTGCTGAATTTGGTGATTTTGGGGATCCTGGGCTGGCAGGCGGCGACTGGCTTTCAAATTGTGCAGCGCATCGTCAACCAGATGCTAACCTCTCCTCAGGTGGCCTAGCCCTTTTCCGGCCAAGGGCGATCGATCTGGAAGGCGTCCATGCCACAATGGACGCTATCTCTTCTTTCTCGTCCTCCCATGCCTGTTAGCTCTCTTCCCAGTTGGGTCAAGCGCTCTATCGGCAAGGCCAGCGATATCTCGGCAGTGCAGCAGGTGATCAAGCAGCGGGGCCTGCACACCATCTGCGAAGAGGGGCGCTGTCCCAATCGGGCCGAATGCTACAGCCAAAAGACTGCCACCTTCCTGCTGATGGGCGGGATCTGTACCCGCGCCTGTTCCTTTTGTCAGGTGGCTAGCGGGCGGCCCGCGCCGTTGGATCCGCAGGAGCCGGAAAAGGTGGCTGAGGCCGTTGAGCTGCTGGGGCTCCGCTATGTGGTGCTCACCTCGGTAGCTCGCGACGACCTGCCCGACCAGGGATCCGGCCGCTTCGTGGAGGTGATGGAAGCGATTCGGCGGCGCTGCCCTGGGATCCAGATCGAGGTGCTCACCCCCGATTTTCGCGGGGAGCGCGACTGCATTGCCCGTGTGGTGGCGGCCCGACCGACCTGCTACAACCACAACATCGAAACGGTGCGCCGGCTGTCGCAGGCGGTGCGGCGCAGCTCTGGCTACGACCTGTCGTTGCGGGTTTTGCGAACGGTGAAGGAGCTGGATCCCGGCCTGCCCACCAAGTCCGGCCTGATGCTGGGGCACGGCGAGACCCGCGCAGAAGTGCTGGAAACCTTTCGAGATCTGCTGGCGGTAGGCTGTGACCGGCTCACCCTGGGGCAGTATCTGCAGCCTTCCCTGGCCCATCGCCCGGTGCAGCGCTACTGGACGCCGGAGGAGTTTGTCGAGCTGGGCCAGATTGCCCTCCAGATGGGGTTTCGCCAGGTGCGCTCTGGGCCCCTGGTGCGCAGCTCCTACCACGCCGCCGAAATGGCTCAGGATGGCCGGGAAGAGGAACCCTAGGCCTTTTCAGCCAGCTCTTGGCTGCTGATGAGATCCCGCAAGAGGGCCCCTAGGCCGAACCCCTCTGGGGCAAACCGGAGCAACACCCGTGGCGCCAGGGATCCCAAGCGGTACAAACTCGCCCCCGCCACCAGACCCGGCAAGAGGCTGTTGCTCCAGCCTCCCCACAGCCAAGAGCTCACCCCCTCGGCCAAAAGCAGCAGCGCCCCATTGAGCAGCAGCAGTCGCCACAGCCCCTCCTGGGCGGATCCCAGCGCCTCCCGTAAGGATCCCCAGGGCAGGCGCAGCCGCATTCCCAGGCCCAACAGCCACAGCCCATCCAGTAGCGGCGCCAACAGCAGATCTAGCCCCAGTGGCGCCAAGCCCACCGCGATCCCCTTGCCGAGGGCGCAGGCCGTGCCCCATTGCTCGACAAAGCGGGCGTGGTGCTGCCACTGCTTTTGCCAGAGCTGGGCCTGGAGGTGCTCCAGCCGCTTCAGCACATTGAGGGCCAAGAGGGATCCCGCCTCTGCCTGCAAAATTTCCACAATGCGCCCTCGCAGGGCCTCGATCTGGGGTGCGGGCCGCTCCCATTCCAAGGTGATGCGGCCATCTGGCCAGTGGGTGCGCACCTTAGTGGGCTTGGGACGGGCGGCCACCGTCAAGATCTCCTGCGGCAACACCCAGCCCAAGTGGCGGCTGATCTGGGCGCGAATGGCCTGCAACTCGGCTTCCGAATAGAGATCGCACTTGTTCAACACCAGCAGGATGGGCTTGTGCAGGGTGCGCAGCTCCAACAGAGCCTGGTACTCCAACTGGGTCAGGTCTGCGGCGATGACAAACAGGATCAAGTCGGCGGCGCGGGCCACCTCCCAGGCCAACTGTTCGCGGGCTTCTCCGTTGATCTCGTTCAAGCCGGGCGTATCGATGAACCGTACCTGCCAAGGGATCCCCGGCCCCGGCTGCCACAGCAGCGATTGCGGCTGTTGCGTCACCCCGTTGAGGGGCCCTACCTCCAAGCGGGCCTCGCCGGTCAGGGCGTTCAAGACAGCCGACTTGCCGCGGTTGACCAGACCAAACACCGCAATGGAAAACACCCGAGTGACAAGACGCTTGCGCAGAGTGGATAAAGCTTTGAACTCCGGCTGCAGATCCTGACGGCTGGCCAGAGCTTGCCAGTGATCCCAGCAACGCTGAAAAACGGTTTCGGCTTGAGTTAGAGGAGTGGTCATCGACAACAAAAATGGCCTAACCCCCACTCTAAAAGGAATTGGTCCCCATAGCCACGCTGGTATTCCCCCCCAGCGTGGGGAAGTCCGCCGGGATCCGAAGCTCACAGAATGGGGCATGATCACCTTGGGGCATTGGCGCTCCTAAGTTAGGATCCCATCGACTGTTGCTATGCTGTACCGCCTCCCCAACTCTCTCCGCTGGCTCCGCCTTGGCGGATCCCATCGCTCCAAACAAGAGCGTCAAATTGTGCGCAGCCTGCTGGCCTTTGCAGGTGCCCTCCTGGTCGTGGATATCGTGCTCCTGAGCGCCCTTTACTAGTCCGATGGCATTTCCACGCTTGTCGGGAAAAAGCGCTATCATGGAGATCCATTGGTCAAGCTCCGTTGATGGCTCTGTAACTCCTACGAGGCAGGTCGGATGGATTGGGTAGAAAAAGTTCTCGAAAAGATCCGCGAATGGGTGGAACGTGTGATTGATACTCTTCTGGGAAGTCCTCAGCCCCAACCTGCTCCCATTCCCGTAGAAAATGGATCCCATCGTCGTCGTTAATCCGACTGCCATTGCTTCCGCTGGCGAGCTCCTAAGCCTTCTGGTTCTGCACGGCCCCAACCTCAACTTGCTGGGGGTGCGAGAAGTAGGCATCTACGGCTCGGTGTCCTTAGAACAGATCGATCGGGCGCTCCACCAGCAGGCAGAAGTTCTTGGGGCAAAGCTGGAGATCCTGCAGTCTAACCATGAGGGGGTGTTGGTCGATGCCATTCACCGGGCTCGCCAGCAGCACTCCGGCATCCTCATCAACCCTGGCGCCTACACCCACACCAGCATCGCTCTGCGGGATGCCATTGCTGCCGTAGGGCTGCCCACGGTGGAAGTTCACCTGAGCAATATCTATCGCCGCGAACCTTTCCGGCAACACTCCTACATTGCTGCTGTAGCCATCGGCCAAATCAGTGGATTTGGAGCCCACAGCTACCTATTGGGCCTACAGGCTCTAGTTCAGCACCTGCGGCTGCAGGCTGCCCAAGCCTAACCGAAGAAGTTTGGCCTTACCTCGACCCTGCCGAGACAGTCGCTGCTTGGCGATCCTCAACCGCGGGGACTCCCCCACCTGGAAGAGGTAGGCGCTGGTTTTCCCGGTGGAGAACATCCGTCCTCAGCGGCGTGGGAGAGGGGGGCGGGCGCAACTCAGGGAGCGGTTAACTGGCAAGACCAGTGGGCGGCTTAGAGGGACAGTTGGGAGCCTCAAGCCCGACAACTGGGAGCTCCTAGGTCTCTATCCATGGCTGCGCGGATCCGCCTGATGCGGGAGGACAGGCCTGCCCCGATCCAACTCAGACACCTGTCCGGCATTGGTCAACTGCAGGGGCTGCCCAGTTGCCAGAGCCAACACATTGCCCCGCAAAATGGCGGCAGGCTGCTCTCCGATGGCAAATCCCAGCACTTCCCCTTGACCATCCAAAAAGAGAAAGTGAGGGATCCCGTTCACCCGGTAGCGGCTCAACTCCGGCAGCCACTTGGGGTTGTCCACGTTCAGCATGACGAAGTTCACCTGATCGGCAAATTCTTTCTTCAGGCTGGCCAGGAGAGGTGCCATCGCTCGGCAGGTGGTGCACCAATCGGCGTAAAACTCCACCAGAGAAGGCTTGCCGTTGGCCTGCGCTTCCTCCCAGGACACTGCCTCTGCAGCCAAGTCAGCCAAGCTGGTGCCAGCCTGACGAGCTTGATTGGCTAAAAACAAGCCTGCCGCCAGGAGCACGGCCACCACGGCAACTAAACTGTTGCGCAACCGTTTTGCCCAGTCTTCCTTCATAGCTCCATCACTCCGCCATCTGGTGTTCCGCCTTCCCCGTTCTAACATCCCCCTCGCTCCGCAGTGGGCCAACTAGGTTCTGGATGGCTGTCTCCCGGGATCCCGGCTGGCGAGGAGGGCAGATGGACGTACTCCCCCTAGCTATAGCTTGCTCCGGCCCAGCAGTAAGCCTAGGAACTCTTAGTTACTGGTTCCGCAACCGCACTTGCTCCTTCGGGTTGCTCCGCCTCAGCAGCAGTGCCAGTTTCCCTGGTGGGCTCAGGGCGGTGGGACAACCGTTTTCTGGCTGTGGCAAAACTTGGGATCTAGCCAATAACTTCATAAACTGGAGCAAATGGCTCATCGCCATTGCTTTGCAGCGACCAGAGCCGCCCTTGTGATCCCAGTTCGCCTGACCTTACACAATTTTCTCTGCTACTCTCAGGCGGTTTTGGATCTGCGCGGGATCCACACCGCTTGCATTTGCGGCCCCAACGGGGCGGGCAAATCGGCTTTGCTCGACGCCCTTACCTGGGGCCTCTGGGGACAGAGCCGGGCCAGCAACGACAGCGATCTCATCCGCAAGGGGGCCAGCGAAACCTGGGTGGAGGTGGTCTACCGCTCGCGGGGGCAAACCTACCGCGTCCTGCGCAGTCGCCACCTCGCGGGGGAAGGATCCCTGGAGTGGCAAATTCAAACTGGAGAAAGCGACGGCCAAGCCCGTTGGCGCAGCCTCACCCGCCGCGGCCTGCGTGCCACCCAACAGGCCATCCAAAATCAGCTCGGCCTCGACTACGATACCTTTGTTCACTCGGCCTACCTGCGGCAGGGGCAGGCCGATGCCTTTACCCTGAAGCGTCCCGGCGAGCGCAAGCAGATCTTGGCGGACATGCTCAAGCTGGGGCAGTACGATCTGCTGGCGGAGCGTTGCCGCGAACAGGCCCGCAGCGCCAAGCTCAAAGCCGACCTGCTCCAAGAGCGCCTGCACAAGCTGGATCAACACCAGGTCTCTATCGAGCAGATGCAAGCCGAACTGGAGCAGCTTCAACAGCGGCAAATCCATCTGCAACAGCTCCTGGCCCAACAGCAGCAGGAATTACAGGCCCTAGAACGCGCCTATGAACATCGCCACACCCTGGAGGAGCGCCACCAGCAGCTTGCCCAGCACCTGAACAAGCTCAGCGTCAACCTGCACCACACCGAACAGCAGTGGCGAGCTCAACGACAGCACCTGCTCCAGTTGCAAGAGCTGATTGCCCAAAGCGAGGAGATCCTGGCGGGCTACGAACGCTATCAAACCCTGATGGCCCAGGATCGCCATCTTCACCACCTCTTCGAGCAACAGCAATACCTGCTCCAAGAACGCCAAAAGCTGCAGGCCCAACAGGCCGAGCAACAACAGCAGCAACTGCGCAGAATGCAGCGGCTGCAACAGGAATTGGCCGCCTGCCAGGCCCAAGCCCAGGCCGATGCCCAGGTGCTGGCCGAACGAGAGCGCATCGAAAACGCCCTCCACCACTACCGGCAAGCCCAGGAGCGCCTGCAAAGCTTAAACGAGGCCCAGGCCCAAGCCGCTGCCCTCCTGGAGCAACAACGGCACTGGGAGGAGGAGATCCGCCGCGAGGGAGAACGTCTGCAAGCCCGCCTCCAGTTCCTCCAGGAGCACCTGCAAAGCCAGGAAACCCTGGCCCAACAGCAGCAGCACCTGGCCCAGAAAATTGCCGCCAGCGCTGCAGCCCTGGCCGAGCTGGAGCGGCAGCGCCTCTACCAGCAGCAGGTGTTGGAAAAAATCCAGGAGCGCCGCCTCTTTGTGCAGAAGCTGCAGGAGCGGCAGCGGGTTCTCCAGCACCAGTGGCAACAGGAGGAGGAACGCTGCCGCCTGCTAGAGGCTCCTTGGGAAGAGTTTCCTGTTGGCGATAGCGGAGCGGAGTCCCTCCACGCCGAGCGCTTGGATCCTGCAGAGCTAGAAGATCTGGATCGCCCGGATCACTTGGGCCCTTCGGATCCAGACTCTGGCCGGTGCCGTCCCACCCATGCTTTGACGGGGGCGAAGGCCATTGCCGAGGGAGCTGCAGAACCGGGATCCGAAGTAACCGCAGACCCCCTCTTCTCAGAGCAGCCTGCCGAGTCCATGCCAGCACCGCCCACCAAAGTGCCGACCGCCCCAATTTGGGTTTGCCCTCTCTGTGCCCGTCCGCTCAGCCCGTCCTTGAGGGCAGTGGTGCTGAAGAAACACCGCCAGCGGCAAGAGGAAATTGCTGGCGAGCTGTTTGTAATCCGCGAGCAATTGGCGGTGGCCGACCGGGAGATCGGGCTGCTGCAGGAAGAAGCCCAGCGTCTTGGCCAAGAGTTGGCCACCTGGGACGAGCGCCTGCACCTTCAGGGGCGCCTGCAACAGCAGTGGGAGGCTGAGCAGGAGCGGCAGCGGCAACTGGAGGCGCGGCGGGCAGAAGCCGCAGAACTGGAGCAGATCCTCAGCCAAGAAGCTTATGCCCAAGAGGCGCGGCAGCAGCTTGCCCAGATCCAACAGGCCCTGCAGCAGCTGGGCTATGACGAGCGGGAACATGCCTTGCAACGGGGAGAGGTGGAGCGCTGGCGCTGGGCCCTGGGCCGCTCCCACGAGCTGCGCAAAGCCCAGGAGCGCCGCGCCCGCCTAGGCGAGCAAATCGCCTCCCTGCAAGCGCAACTGGAGGCCCTGCAACAGGCGGGATCCCCTGACTCGCCGCTGGCAGAACGCCTGGCCCAGATCGAGCAGGCGCTGCACCAGGTCGGCTACGACGGATCCCTGCACCAGCAGGTAAAAGCAGAACTGGCCCAGGCGCAACTGTGGCCGGCCCGCCTGCAAGCCCTCCAGATGGCCCGCCAGGAGCTGCCGGAAGCCACAGCCCGCAGCCAGGCCCTGTCCCAACGCCTGCAGGAAAGCCGGCAACACTTTGCCCAGGCTGCCCAAGAGCTGGAAGCGCTGCAGCGACAACTGGCCGAGCACCCCGATGTTTCCCCGGCTCATCTAGAAGGGATCCGCCAAGCTCTGCAGGAGAACCGGCAAGAGCTGGATCTGGTGCTTTCTCAAATCGGGGCGGCCCGACAGCGGCTGCAGCAGGCTCTTGAACAGCAGGCGGAGCGGACGGAACTGGAGCGACAACTGCAGCAGGCCCGCCGCCAGCAGCAGGTGTACCAGGAGCTGGCCAACGCCTACGGCCGCAACGGCATTCCCGCCCTGATCATCGAAAATGTCCTGCCAGAGCTAGAGGCCCAGGCCAACCAGATCCTGGGCCGCCTCACCCAACACCGCCTCCATCTGCGCTTTGTAACCCAGCGCTCGGGGCGGCGCTCGGAGAAGCTGATCGAGACCCTCGACATCCTCATCGCCGATCCCCGCGGCACCCGTCCCTACGAGACCTACTCTGGGGGAGAGGCTTTCCGCATCAACTTCGCCATCCGCCTGGCTCTTTCCCGCCTGCTTACCCAGCGCTCGGGATCCGACCTGCAAACGTTGATCATCGACGAGGGGTTTGGATCCCAGGACGCCACCGGGCGGGCCCAGTTGCTGGCGGCCATCAACGCCATTGCCTCCGACTTTGCCTGCATCCTGGTGATCACCCACATCCCCAGCCTGCAAGAGGCCTTTCCCCACCGCATCGACGTGCAGCCCTCCCCCCAGGGATCCCGCCTCTTCATTCGCGGCTAGTCATTTGGCTGGTCATTTGAGGATGAGGAGTTGTCGGCCCGGCTTTGCAACCACTGCTGCAGCAGGGGAACTATAGTCTCGCCAAGCTGGCTCCACTGGCTGGGCTTTTGGGCCGTGGTTAGCAGCTCCACCCGCTCCCCCCGGATCACCAAAAAGCCCACCGGCTCGATGCGCACCCCGCCCCCCGCTCCGCCAAACAGGCTGGCCGGATCCCGTCCGTTGCTGCGAAAGCCGCTGGCCGTTTTGCCAAAATGGCCCCCTCCTCCCCCAACGCCAAAGTAGAGCGACACGTAGGGGACAATCGTTGTGTCGCCAATGGTAATCGGCTGGCCAAAGGTCTGTCCCGTCTCCGCCAAAACCTTCAGCTTGCTCAGCACCGCCTCCAGGACGGCTGCCACCTCGAAATCGGAACTGGAATCGGATCCCATTGGTGACGTTTGCGCAAACGCTGCAGGCCAGCTCCAGAGGCCACTGGGTGAAGAACCAGATTGACTGCAGTTGTCTCAGACAAGATTAAGATACCTTGCTGCCTACCCAAGCGCCCCGCGCCGCTGCCCTCACCCCTGGCCTCTCTCCCTGAGGGAGAGGGGAGTTGGGGATAGTTCTCGGCGCCAAATGTTTTACTGCAACTTCATCCAGGAAAGGCTGCTCACCCCCACACCTGACTCGGGCCGACACCGAGAAAGGGGGAGCTCCTGCGCCGCTCTTGAACTCCCTTTTTTAGTCCTCGTCGGGAGAGCCAGAGTAGAGATCCTCCAGGCGGCTGCGGGCCTCTTCCAAGCTGGCCGAGCGAATGACCAGCAAGGGCTCTTCCGTCAGGTTGCCTTCTTCATCCAACAGCTCTGGGTGGGGCACCTGCCGGCGGCCTCGACGTGGCGAGGCCTTGCGCTCTTCTTTGCTCAGAGTAACCACGTTGGCCACCAGGTTGCGCAGGGCTACAAAGGCAATGGCCACAAAAGCGATGAGGTAGAGGATCTGCAGCATCACGGGTCAGATGAGTCGGAGGAGGGGTGAATTTGGCGAAAGCGACGGCCCAGCTCGGCGCACTCCATCAGCAGGCGATGCCATTTTGCCATCAGGGCCGGGTCAACGCCAACTTCATTATCCGACAACTGATAGAGGGCTTCCGCTGCCTGGAGCTCCGCTTGGGCAGCCAAAACCCACTCCAGGAGGGCCTGCTGCGCCTCTGGGCTGATGAATTCTAAAGTTTCTTCTTGCAAAAAGCGACGAGAGCGCTCAAACCAGTAGCGGTAATCTTCCAGCAGGGGCCCCAGAATCTCTCGCAACAGCTTGGCTTTGCTCATGGATCGGGATCCCTCCGCGTCTGGTTTGCTGAGAGCATCTTAGCCGAACTTAACCTTCCCCCGCCAGGGATCCCTGGGTAGCCTCCAGGCGGGCTTCCGTCTCCAGCATCAGGGCTTCTAGGTGGGGCACCAGCTCCGGCGCCTGCTCTTGCCAGTAGCCCCGCTGGTGGGCTTCCAGCAGCCGCTCGCTCATGTCCCGCAGCGCCCAAGGGTTGTGGTTGCGCAAAAACTGCTGCACCCGGGGATCCAGCAAGTAGGCGCGGGCCAGGCCAGCGTACATAAAGTCCGGCACGGCGTGGGTGGTGACGTCGTAGGCGAAGAGGTAGTCCAGGGTGGCGGCCATCTCGAAGGCGCCTTTGTAGCCGTGGCGCATCACGCCGGCAATCCACTTGGGGTTGACGACGCGGGCGCGGTAGACGCGGTCGATTTCTTCGGCCAGGGTGCGGATCTTGGGGTTGTGGGGACGGGCGTGATCCCCGAAGTAGATCTGGGGGTTGCGGCCCTGGAGCGCCCGCACCGCTGCCACCATGCCTCCCTGAAACTGGTAGTAGTCGTCCGAGTCAAGGAGATCGTGCTCGCGGTTGTCTTGGTTGTGCAGGACAATTTGCAGGCGGGCCAGTTGCCGCCGCAGGGCTGCGGGGGCCGGCTCTCCTTCGCCCTCGGCCCGGTAGGCGTAGCTGCTCCAGTTGAGGTAGGCGCGGGCCAGATCCGCTTCCGTTTCCCAGTTTTGCGCCTCGATCAGCCCCTGCAGGCCGGCTCCGTAGGCCCCCGGCTTGGAGCCAAAGATGCGCAGCCGCGCTTGCTTTGCCGCTTCTGAAGGCGGGATCCCTTGCTCCTGCCAGTACTGGGTATCGGCCAGCACCTGGGCCCGCAGGGGGTTGTCGCTTTCCGGCTCCTCCAGGGCGGCCACGGCCTGCACGGCGCGGTCGAAGAGGGCAATCAGGTTGGGAAAAGCATCGCGAAAGAACCCAGAAATGCGCAGGGTTACATCCACGCGGGGCCGGCCCAAAACCGCCACGGGCAAAATCTCAATATCCACCACCCGTCCCCCCTCCCAGCGGGGCCTGACTCCCAAGAGCGCCAGCGCCTCGGCCCAGTCGTCGCCGCCGGTGCGCAGGGTAGAGGTGCCCCAAACGGATAGGCCCAGGTGGCGGGGATATTCCCCCTGCTCTTGCACGTAGCGCTCCACCAGCCGCTCGGCAGCCAGCGAGCCAACCTGCCAGGCGGTGGGGGTAGGGATGGCGCGGATATCCACCGAGTAGAAGTTGCGCCCGGTGGGCAACACCTCCACCCGGCCCCGGGTGGGGGCACCGGAAGGGCCGCTGGGCACATAGCCGCCGTTGAGCCCGTGCAGGAGATGCCTCAGCTCCTGGGGGGTTTGCTGCAGCCGAGGGAGCAAGTCGGTCTCGATCCAGTGCAGCACTTGTCTGGCCGCCGGCCCCGGCGGCGGATCGTAAGGGATCCCCTGCAGATACTGGGCAATCCAGCGGCGGGCCTGGGCCTCCAGGGCGGCTACTGCGTCTCCAAAGCGGCGAAAGCTCTCGCCCATAGGGCTTGCTTGCCTGGCTAATTTCTCAGATAAACGGCTGCCCCCAGTCCGACCAGCATTTCTTCGGGAGTAATTTTGCCATCTTGGTTAGTGTCGAGGGCATCGAAGACGCGATCTGCTCCCATCCACTCCTCGCGGGTGATGAAGCCATCCCCATCCAGGTCGTAGATGCGGAAGACATCCTGGGCGGCGTGGGTAATCGTTTCCTTGGCGCCCTCCAGCTTCTGCAGCCGCTCGGTGAGCAGTTTTTCCAGCACCTCCAGCGCCTTGGAGAAGCCCTGGATCCCTTCTTCTAGTTTTTCCGAGGCCATGCGGTTTTCCCGGTGCATCTGGTCGAAGGTGGCCCGATCCATCACCAGGCGGGGAATATCCATTTTCTTAGCTTTTTCCGGATCCAGCTTGCGCTCCAGCTGGCCCTCGGTGTTTTGCAGCTCCGCCAACAAAGCCGGCGAGATGGTTAGGAGATCGCAGCCGGCCAGCTCGATGATCTCGCCAATGTTGCGGAAGCTGGCCCCCATCACTTCCGTTGGGTAATCGTATTTGCGCAGATAGTTGTAGATCTGGGTTACCGACTGCACGCCTGGATCTTCGGCGGGCGGGTAGCTCTCCCGGCCTGTGTGTTTTTTGTACCAATCCAGGATGCGGCCCACAAAGGGCGAGATGAGGGTTACCCCCGCTTCGGCGCAGGCAATGGCCTGGTGCAGGCCAAACATCAAAGTCAGGTTGCAGTGGATCCCTTCTTTTTCCAGGATCTCGGCGGCGCGGATCCCTTCCCAAGTAGCCGCAATCTTAATGAGCACCCGCTTGGGATCCGCCCCTGCCGCCTTGTAGAGCTCGATGAGATGGCGGGCCTTGGCCACGGTGGCTGCTGTGTCGTAGGAGAGCCGGGCGTCCACCTCCGTCGAAACCCGACCGGGGATGATGGACAAAATGCGCACGCCAAAGGCCACCGCCAGTTGGTCGATGGCGTGGGCCACCACGGCTTTGGTGTCGGCTTTGGATCCCAGGTCTTGGCGGGCCTTGAGCAAGGTCTCATCGACAATGCCCTGGTACTGGGGCATTTGGGCGGCTGCTGTAATCAAAGAGGGATTGGTGGTGGCATCCTGCGGCTTAAAGGTCTCGATGGCGTTGATATCCCCCGTGTCGGCCACCACCACCGTCATCTCTCGCAACTGCTCCAGCAAGCTCCTGCTCATACTCCCCTCCTTAGATATCGCGCTTCTGCGACCTAGCCCCAGTGTCGCCCACCTAGGCAAGGGATCCCGGTAGATGTGAGATTGTCTTAATTGTCTAGCCGGCTACTCCCACAGATGTGGGGACAACGTACAGCAGGAGAACTACCAGGGGGCTCATAGATTGGTTCACCCCCACGGGTGTGGGGACAACTACTGGTACTGGAGCCAGGCGCCGCTCTGTTTCCGGTTCACCCCCACGGGTGTGGGGACAACGTGGCTCGATCCAAGCCGAGCAAGTCGCCGGTCCGCGGTTCACCCCCACGGGTGTGGGGACAACGCCTGTCGTCGATTGGTATGAACTGCTCGTAGAACGGTTCACCCCCACGGGTGTGGGGACAACCTTCCATGTACTGATGCTGATGCGACCCAGCTACGGTTCACCCCCACGGGTGTGGGGACAACGCTGACGCGGTTGCCACCTGACCGGCGGTAACCACGGTTCACCCCCACGGGTGTGGGGACAACTTCCTGGCGGCTAGGAGCCAGTTGTAGAGGTAGCCGGTTCACCCCCACGGGTGTGGGGACAACCTCTACAGAATCTGGCCATTACTAATTTGAGACGCGGTTCACCCCCACGGGTGTGGGGACAACCTCGGGAGCATCAGCCCTGAGGGACTCGTTTGTCGGTTCACCCCCACGGGTGTGGGGACAACGCTAGAGGCAGTCTGGCCCACAGCGCGATGGATCTGGTTCACCCCCACGGGTGTGGGGACAACGTACTCTTGCCGTGTGCCAATTGGGGAAAAGCCTGGTTCACCCCCACGGGTGTGGGGACAACAGGTGAAAAACAGCGCCCCCGTCGCCGTAATGTACGGTTCACCCCCACGGGTGTGGGGACAACCCTGAGTCGACTACGCCAGTGCCGGGGGGCGAAACTGGTTCACCCCCACGGGTGTGGGGACAACAGAGCATCTGCACTTGTGCGGCCAACCCAGATCCGGTTCACCCCCACGGGTGTGGGGACAACGGCCCCCAGTGACCGTCGGTCGCAATCCCTAGCGCGGTTCACCCCCACGGGTGTGGGGACAACCAACAATACGCGCTGGCTATCCCTCTAGTATGAACGGTTCACCCCCACGGGTGTGGGGACAACGGGTGCGTAGCACGGCGCTTAGCGCCGCTTGCCCGGTTCACCCCCACGGGTGTGGGGACAACGTGGTCGACTGACGGAGCGACAGTTCGTGCAGGTCGGTTCACCCCCACGGGTGTGGGGACAACCCTTCGATTTTTGCCGATTTTAGTAGGTTTTGACCAGCAGCACCCCTTCTATGTCTACTAGCTGCCGCGAGGGATCCCCGATGCTCCTGGCCGAGAATCCCTGCTCTGAGTTGGTGGAATAGACCATCAGTGCAGAGCCGTCGCCGATTTTGCTGGTCACCCGTGCCCACAGTTCTTCTCGAACCAGGGCTGAGACGCGACCGACAAAGACCCCCGCCTTGATCTCAAACAGCCAGCGACTTAGGTCTCCTCTCAAACTTGCGGGGACATTCTCTAAGATAAAGACCACCATCAGACCGACATTTCCTCATCCAACTCTTCTCCGTAGCTCACTCCCCCCTCAACAGCTCCCTTCTCGTTATCCCAAAGAGATCCTACAGGGCTTGACTCCTCCTGTGTGGCTCTGAAGCCGAGGATGGCATCAACATCGTCTATGATTCTCTGCATCAACCGATGCTCTACAAACTTTTCTCGACACAGTTGCCTAGTTCTCGACTCAAAGTTTGGCATCAACTCAGCGGCAGCCTTGAAGGCAACAGGGATGGTGATCTCTGTCTTGTAGAGATCGGCAACGTCATAAACAAAAGATAAGGGCTTGCCGATGTGAATAAACCCCAACGCAGTTGAATAGCCTACGGCATTGAGCGCTGCCTGGCAAACAGCGTAGAGGCAAGTATTGGCAACAGAAAGAGCACGATTAACGGGATCAGCACACTCCCATTCCTTGAGCTTGTAGGAGCGTCCCTTCCAATTTACCCCTGTTTCTTTACTAAGGCGGCTGTAAACAGTTCGCACTCGCACCCCCTCCAGTCCGCGAATCTGCTCAAGGGTTAGCCCTTCTTTGAGAGGTTCGGGAAACCGAAATGAATACATACGCCGAACCACTTCCATGTGCTGGACGGGATCTGCCCATAGTTTGGCCTGGTGATAAAGCCTTTCCACGCTGCTGGAAGGATGGGATCCACTGGCATAGAAGCGTAGCCCATCTTCGCCAACCCACTGGACCGAGCAGAGCCCATCGGCCAAGTTCTTGATGGCAGCGTGAGTAATTGCTGTCCCAGGGCCTAGCATTAAAGTGGTCAAGCTGGCACAAGGGATTATATATCTGCCATCTTCTTGCAAAACGGCAACAGCTTTCGCATCTTGCTCAATTCGGCACCGTTCTACATAGACAAAGCTTATGCTATCTCGAACCTTCGGGATAGATCGTAAACTTTTCGTAGTTGTCTTTGCGATCATAAGACACTCCCCCTTAAAAGGCAAAACTAGCGTGGAAAGTAACTGATCTTGCTGAGCGATAGAAGTCCACATCCGTAGGAGCGTCCTCGCCCAATTCCTTGTTGTACTGCTTTAACAAAAGCTTCAGAATCAGTTACCCGCAATATGCCCTGGAACAAAACGGTGTGGATACGAACTGGCCCGGAGAGCCCCTTTTTGATCCCAAATATTTGCGGCGATGGGATCCCTTCTGCAGCCAACACCTCAAACCCATGCTGACAGCCCTGGCGGCGGAGCCATTCCAGTTGATCCTCAGAGCGAAAAAAGCCAACAATCTTGCGGGTCTTCTTATCTCGCTTGCTGGGATTTGCTCGGAGTCGGAACTGAAAGCATCTTCCCTTACTTAGAACTTCTGGCCTCAGGTCGAAGATTTTGACTTCTGGATCCCTTTGGACATAACCCTGTGGCAAGCGAGACCAATCCGGCTGAATGACCGATTGCACCAGGATGGTGCAGCCATCAGGTTCTTGACGGTAAAGAATATGCCAATCGGAGCGAGGGGTTTTGGTAGGTTGATCGGGAAAACCATGCATAATTCGCTGGTGCAAAGCGTGAGCATTACTGAGCTCTCGCTGCACCAGAAGCTGTCGCTCGTTTAGAATTAGCCGGGAAAGATACATATCGCCTCCGGGAGTTCATGGTATTCCGTCTCCACAGCCCGGCAACCGAAGCGCCGCGGCTGCCAGCTCAAAGGCACATCTTGGCGCACATCCAGACTCTCAGAGACCTCCAAAACAAAGCGGAGTTGGGAGGGACGCTTCCCGCGTCTAGAACACTCATAAGGGTGCTGACGCAAAGCTTCCAGCAAAGGCTGCTCCACAAGCCCCACTCGCAAAGGGCGGCTGGGAATAAAGCTTTTCCGTCCCAGAAACACTTGCCAGTAAGGTTTTTGCAGAGCTTGATCCAAAGTTCTCAGCAAATTAGGATCCCCTTCCAATCCCACCAGGTAATCCCCATCTGCTACGTAGTAGCGATTGCTGATCGTCTCTTTTATTTGTACTGTGTGGAAATCCTTACAAAGGATCCCTTCCTTGTTCACTCGCACCCCCATTTTCAGGGCAGCCAGATCATCAACAGGTTCCCAGCGAGGGCGACCCAGTGCCGCACAGAGGATCCCGATCACCGCCGACTTTGTAGGCTCACGACGGCTATCGCGATAATCAAACTGGCTGTGGTCGCCCCAGCTCATCATCGGAGCCCGCAATCGCATGAGAAGCGTAGTCATGATCTAAGCTCCTTGGCCGTTGCTGGCCACGCCAAAGGCTTTGAGAGCACTTTTTAAGAGCTCTTCTACAGAATCTTTCTTGCTAGACTTGAGTACATTGAGTCTCGCAGCCAGCCTATCAAGGACAACAACGCCTTTATACTGCACGTCAGCTTCTCCATACATCTTGACCAGTGATCCCCAATACTCATCTAAAGCTTTAACGGCATTTTCCAGTAGGCTAAATCCTCCACTGGGAGCAACCGGATTTTCAAAGGCATCCACTAAGGAAATAGGCTGCCCTTCCCGAACTACTGCCATCACCAATGCTGGCCGAGTGTGAGCGGCAAATCCGTTTTGATGTCCACTGGGCACAGCATGAATGAAAGCCGTAGCAAAAGCCTTGATGATGGATCCTAGATGTTCAGTTCCGCCTAGGTTTTCAACCAACTGTTTCTTGTCGAGAACAGCAAAGCGGTAGTATGTAGAGCTGTTGTACCCCGTCTCGCCCATGTGATCGGCTCCGGTGTCCTCACTACTGCCCAGGTCGTCTACGGCTGTAAAGAAGTCGAACTCTTGTTGTAGGGCATTGATACTAATTGCATGGGCCACCTGAACAGCAGCATTGACATTGACTGTGGGTAGCGAGGCCATCATCCGACCAAACAAAGCTACATCACCGGGTTTTCCTGTATCAACCAAAGCTTTTTCGATCGCCTTGGCTATTTTTTGGGGAAGTTTGGGCTTTTCCTCTCGCAATCCGGATTCAATGGCAGACCAGTTTTTGATTAAGATTTCGGCAATTGCATCAAGTTCCGTCTTCCCCAAAAATACAATGGTGGTGGCTTCATTTTTATCATTAAACTTGAGCTTAAGCCCTTGCTCTAAGGCAAGCCGAGCGGCCATTCCAGCTTGCTCATCAGGGATCCCTGCCTTCACAAGCTTAGATTTCAACTCAGGGAGCCAGTTGCGAGAGCGAGCGGCAAAGTGAGCCGGGTCTAGCTCAGCATATTGGTGATAGTATTTTCGCACTGCCCGCTTCTGGCACTGGCTAGAGATTCGCGCTCGTGGACGACCGCCGAATATCGTAGATTTAGGCATGCCATTTTCATCGCGGTTTAGGTTGGCAGGAGGGAAACTTTGAATCAAATGAATTTCCAGTCGCATGGCTGTTTCTCCTCTAAGGGTATAGTGTCGGAACAAGTTTGTTAGCTCAAACAGGGGTAAGTGCTCTCAGCCTACATCCTCTCTGAGATCATCGGAAACCTCAGAACTTACATCATCAGTTTCTTCTGCCTTTGCAGATCTAGAGGAAGATACCTGCCAAAAAGTTTTAGCCCATCTATCCTGGACAACTTGATCGGGATGGTTCCATAAGCAAAGGTCAGCAATCAACTGAGGGTAGTAAACAGAAATCTTTCTATCCTTCTTACTTTTCATTTGCTTTACCAAAGCTATGATTGGATATTCGATGTAGTCAAGATCGGTCTCTAGAAGAGCTCTAAACCTTCGTTCTGGGCCTTTAGATTCGGTGCTGTCTTGCAATTCCCGACAGCTTTTCGCAAAGTTACTGACCTCTGGTTCCATATCTTGGTCATGGTAAACGGAGAGACACGCCACAAAGATCCAAATATCCTGTTCTTGTTCGGGGATCCCTTGTAAATAGGGCAGTACAAAGGGGTAAATTTTTCGTAAGTGGTGGTGCTCGCCGGAAAGTGCTCGCTTGAAGGCAACTTTGGCGCCGGTGTCGTTTTTGAGGCGATCCTTGATTTCTTGTAAGAACTTTTTTGCCCGTTCCAGTCGATTATGGGAAGAGATTTGAGTTGTAGACATAACTTGGCCTCCTATTGGACAACAGCTTGCTCCTTCTTCTGCTTTTTCTTAGCTGCTTTTTGTTTTTGAGCTTTCTTTTCCCTTGGATCCGCACGAAGCTCTGCTAGTTTTCTCTCCAGCGTGCGCAAGGCAGCCGCTCTGGCCTGATAGTTGCGAATAGACTCAATGGACTCGGTGAAGGCTCGCCGAGCGGCATCTTGCACAGTCTTAGTCCAGGCAGGTAGAGTGGTAAGTCCATAGTAGATAATTCCATCAGCTCCAGGTTGGTTATCTTGGGGTAAATCATGAAGTAGCATTGAGAAAGCGTGGTCTAGAATTGCCCAGTAGCGAGACTCTCCATCTAAAGCTTTGGATAGCTTCTCAGTCTCTCCGTTTTTAAGAACCTCTGCTAGAGAAAAGTAGGGGCTACCTTTAGAAGATCGAAAGATTTGTTGATGGTTCTCGGCAATTCCAATAGCGCTTTTTAAACTCTGCGCCAACTCCGAATCTGTAACAAACTGCATTGGAACTGAAAATCGAGCCGAGCTCCATCCTAAAGGTTTAGCCTGGTCGGCGCTCATACCCAACACTTCAAACACAACCAAATTATTGACCAATTCTTCTGACTTGAGCTCAGCTAGCCAGTCCACAATCCGAGGACGGGTTTGCTTGCTAGCCGTCAGGAGAAAGCTGTCCGCATCCCGCCACAACTGTCTGTGTAAAGATAGACGCACTGGTTTATCTTCTTTATAGGCAACGCTACATTCCCACTGCCGGGCCTCTACACCGTTGGGTAGGGAGTTGCCCATAGTAATAGCCAATTGCTGCACTCGCCCAGCTTCTGAAAACAGCCGCAGCCGCCGCCAGGGAAAGGTTAAATAGTGGATGTATCCCGCAGGGATCTCTTTTTTCGGTTGGCCAGTGTAGCCAACTTTGGTTTCCCAGGTGGGTACATCTTCTCCAGCTACTACACTGGGCATCTCATCCTCTGGGCTATACCGCATCAAGTTCAGCATCAGCGTCTCTTTTAAGGTTCTCCCTTTCAAAAGGACATTGGCAACATTCATAGTCGGAGTGTTTACAGCAGAGTGATTGCCGCTGTCTTGCCCAACATAAAATGCCCTTAGGCTAGTGATGTCAACTCCCTGTAGACGCACCAATAGTCGAGCAGCTTCCGGTAAGGAGATGCTGTAGCCGCTCCATTCGTGTTCATGAAAGAATACTTCAGAGGTGCTCATGGTATGGATGGAGTGGACAGGCACAGCTTTTTCTATAGGTAGAGCTGGATCCTGCATGAAGGGGTGAGTGGGATGGAATAGGTCAAAACAATCTTGCCTATCCTGCAAGTACTTAATAACTCGCTTTCCATTGTCTTGAAAGATTTCCTTCCAGTGATCCGTATCTTTTGGTCCAAGATAGGCTCGGTGCATTATTGCCAGTAGAAAACGGTAGAGAGCTAAAGTAGTAGGCGGATTATCTCCTCGCATCTCTTTCAGGCTTTCCCACTCTCTAAATAACTCAACTAAAGACAACTCTTGGATTCGAAAATCGGGATCGAGTACAGGGATCCACTTTTCTTTGGTGAGATTAAAGGACTGAGTTTCCATGAGCTCCTCCCTAACGTTAGCTGTTCATCTTCTCGATGGTGATCCCTAGGTTAGGATCCAACCGCAGTCGCCATTTGCCAACTTGAGCCCAGCCTTCGGCGTTCAAGACAACGTAGCGACAGTTACGCAGCAAAGCAGATGTCCAAGTTTTGGGGTTTTCCCGCCTCAGCACCTCCTTTACAAGCTCCTGGCGGGAAGCAATGCGAACACTGTGGGCCAGTAGCCTACGAATCATCGGCAGGCTGGGCTCAGTTTCTAGATCCACTGGATCGTGAGAGCCGGGAAAGACTAAACCGGTCTTCCCTTGTTGCAAGAAAATTGTCGCCACCGAAGGCTGCCCAAGTCTGGTAACGGCAGCGATAGTGCTTTCGTCATCCTCTTTTTTTAGGTAGGTAAACTGTTCGGGCCTCACATCAGCATTTGGCGGTGGGATCTTTACTTCATTAGCTCGAGATCTTTTAGCATCCTCTTCTTCAACTTTGTACTTTTCCAAAGACTCTCGCCAATCTTGAGCATGAACGGTTTCCAATGCTTCGGGGATAGGCATCTCCAAGTCATATACCGATTCGATTAGGTCGTCGATTTCTTCAGGCAGTTGCACGTTGCAACGCTCTCTTAGAGCCAGCCAACTGCGTAGGAGAATGTGCCGATCGTAGATAGAGCTGCTCTCCCGAAAATTAGCCTTGCCCTCCTCGGCTAGCTCTGGTTCCACTATCCACAAGTAGGGAGCAGATAGCTCAGGTGGTCGCTTGTCCCGCGGATGGCGGTGGAGCCGCCCAGAGCGCTGTAGGAGAAGATCAATGGGAGCGGGATCGCTGATCATTAAGTCAAAATCCACATCCAAGCTTTGCTCAATGACCTGGGTTGCCACCAAAACAAAACGAGAGGGACGGAGATGTCCATTTTTGCCGAATCTCTCCAGGCATTGCTTCTCAATCTGCTCTCGATCTTTGAATAAAAAGCGCCCGTGAAACAGGCCCAATTCTTCCGGCGGAAAATACTTCTGGAGATGCTGAAACACCCACTGGGCGCGATCTACCGTTGAGCAGATAACAGCAACGCACCCGCCCCCTTTGGAAAGCACTTGCGAGAGTTCTGCGGGCCACTGGTCATCCCTGACCCAGCGGATCCCCAATTGACGGCGCACATGCTCGGAAGGAGCAAAAGACTGAGCTAGGGCCGCTCCAGAAGCTAGGGCTGTGATGCGAGGGTAAGGGGCATTAGGTGAGTCGGGCGGGGTCTGTCCACAGCCTCTGGCATAGGCAGCCAGCAATCGTTGGCGGGTACCGGCGGGCAAGGTGGCCGAGAGGGCGATCACGGGGGATCCCAAAACGGCTGCCCACTCCAAAAATCGCTCCAGGAGAGTGCTGGTGTAGAGGTCGTAGGCGTGGATCTCGTCCAGGATGATGATGCGGCCTGCCAGACCAAACAGGCGGACAAACTGGTGGCGGGCCCGTACTGCTCCCATCAGAGCCTGATCAAGGGTGCCCACCCCGTAAGGGCTGAGCAGCGTCCGCTTGCGGGCAGTGTGCCACTCGCTGGCAAAAACGCCTTTGCCCTCCTGGTCATAAACCTGATCCAGGCGACAGACGGTGTCCAGGTAATCTTCTTTGAGAGCTGCTGCCCCATGGCTGAGGGTTAGGTTTACGATGGCATCGGGATAGCGCTTTTGCAAAAATGACTTGACGCGCTCGAACATGGCGTTGCTGGTTGCCTGGGTAGGCAGGCCGATGTAAAAGCCACCGGCTCCGGCTTGATGCTGCAGGTGGTCGGCCAGGTAGAGCGCAGCTTCGGTTTTGCCCTCTCCCATGGCGGCCTCGACAATGACCAAGCAGGGTGGAGCCAGCCTGTCCTTCAGGTTAATGGCTGCCAATTGCAGCGGTCGCGGCTCGCTGATGAAGTCAAAGAGAGCCTGAAAAGTAAGAGGGCTGTCTGTGGGGGGCGCAATCCAACCCTGGGCTTTCAGGGCTTGTTGGGCCTTTTCGGCTATTCCTTGAGCGTAGGTCTCGAAGGGCTCGTCGTTGGCGTAGGGAAAACTCTCCGTATTCGAGGCAATCCAGTCGGCAACGGTTGCCAGGCCGGCCAAGATCATGGCGGCGGAATTGCTGCAGCGGGCAGGGATCCCCTCCCTCTTCAGCCCAACAAAATCTTGTAGTTGCTGGAAGATCTCTCGACGAAATGGGATCCACTCCCCTCGACCGACATCGTCGGGGGAGAGACTTTGAATATCCTGAAGTCCCGGGAAAAAGCCATGATGACCGCCGACAATAGCTGACAATTTTTGGGCCAGTTTCTTGGGCAGCCCCAGCTCTTCCAGAAAGCCGGGCAAGGTTGCGGCGGTAACCGTTCCATGAGGGGCTGCTTGGCCAGTGTTGGGATAGCTGCGCCACAGGTCGTAGAGACGGGATCCCACCAGCGCTTTTCCCACCTCGCTCACTTGAAATTGAAAGGCAGGACTGACTTTGCCTAGGTCGTGACACCCTGCCATGAACCCGCAAAAGCGAGCTAAGGGATCCCCTTCCAGCCCCAATCCTACTGAGAGCTGCTGACGAGCAAGGGGGCTAAGGTAGGTTTGCACGATCTCCATGGCCACAGCTGCCGTATCGGCTAGGTGGCAGAGGACGGGATGGTACAGAGGTCGGCCATCTTCTCGCAACTGTCCCTGTCCGGTCTTGGCCCAAAATCGGGACTTGCTCATCGCTAGGGCTCCTCGTCAACGTACTGCCGGCTCATCTCGCAGATCTCTTGCCGCATCATGTCCACCAAATCCGGAGGCTCCAGCACTCTGGCTCCTCTGCCGTAGCCCAGCACCCAGCGCTTTACATCATTCATCCCCCGCACGGTTATGCGCAGAATCAGGGATCCGTCTGGGTTTTCTTCAATGACCTGGGTCGGATGCCAGCGCCGCTCCCGAATGAAGGGTGCCGTTTGGGCGTCAAACCAAATTCTTACCTGGCGAGGGATCCCGCCCGCCTCATGCTGAAAAATCATCGCCAGATGGGCTTTGGGATCGAAAGTCGGGTCGATCTCAAAAGTTTCCGGCAGGGTTTTGAGAGCCAGGATCCGATCTACCCGGAACCAGCGCACTTCTTGTCTTTTGTGGCACCAGCCAATCACGTAGGGATTGGTGCCGCGGTAGATGTGCAAGAGATAGGGATCCAACTCCCGTTCCGACACTTGATCGCCTCGGCTGGCGGTGCGATAGCGCATCCACACTCGTCTTTTCTCCCGACAGGCATCCTCCAACCGCTGCCAAATCTCCCAATCCAGATGGGTTTCTGCCCCTGCCCGAAAGATGAGCCGCTCATCGGCTAGCTGCTGGAGATCCAGCCACTCCTGCTCTGGAAGCCGTTGCGCCAACCGCCCAATTGCCGAGCGCAACTGCGGGGCATAGGCCGATCCGGCGTAGGCTTCCAGCATTCTCGCTCCCAAAGTCAGGGCAAACAGCTCCCCCTTAGTGAGGGGTATCGTCGGCAAGCGCCATTCCCGATCAGTGTAGTGATACCCTTTTTCACGGCTGACTTTGATGGGGGCTTGAAAGCGATCCTTCAAGAAACTAATATCCGCTCGAACTGTTCGTTCACCTATTTTCGGGCTGGAGGCCCGCACCATAGCCGCAGGCTTGGTGCCGGGAGGAAAGCCCGCCTGCTAGTCAAAGCCTGGATGAGCTACAATAAGCCCATGAGCCAGATTATCTCTGTACGTTGCAAGCTGATAGTCCCACAAGAGTTGCGTCAAGAAATTGACCGCACTTTGCAGGGCTTTGCGAATGCTTGCAACCAGATTCTCGACACCGCCAAACAAAAGAACTGCTGGAACACCGCCAAGCTGCACCACTTGGTTTATAGGCCAGTGAGAGCGGCAACGGGGTTGAAAGCCAACCACGTCTGTCAGGCGCTCCGCCGTGTGATTAGCAACGCCAAAGCGGTGAAACAAGTCCACAAGTTTCGCCCCACCAGCCTGACTTTGGATGTGCGTACTTTTAAGTACCGAGAGTCCGACCAAGCCGTGGGCGTGACCCTGATGAGCGGAGGGGTTTGGCTCAAGCTCAAGATTGGCGGTTATCAAATCGCTTTGCTGCGGGGGCAAACGCCCACCAGCGCTACTCTGTCCAAGACCAAGCAAGGGGACTACTACATCAACATTGCGGTTGAGTTGGACACTCCCCCGACCGGTAAAACTCCAAAGGTAATCGGAGTTGACTTGGGCAGGCGGGATATCGCCACCGCTAGCAACGGACGCTCTTGGAGTGGAGAACACATCCAGGCCGTCCGTGACCGGTTCAGCCGTGTACGCGCCAAGGTTCAATCCAAACGCACTCGCAGCTCTAGGAGGCTGTTGAGAAGGCTCTCTGGGAGAGAACGGCGCTACCAGACATGGCTGAACCATAACATCAGCAAAACCTTGGTCAGGGATGCCCAGGCTATTGGTGCGGCACTGGCTTTTGAGGACTTGACAGACATCCGAGAGCGCTTGAATCAGAAACCTCGGAGTAAAGCTGAGCGCCGCAGAACCAATAACTGGGCGTTCTACCAACTCAGGATGTTTGTGACCTACAAGGCTGCCATTGCTGGAGTGCCTGTGGTGCTGGTGCCGCCTGCCTACACGTCGCAGACCTGCCATAAATGCCTGCACATCCACCCTGAGCAGGGTAAGTCCTACCGCAGCGGCAAGTTGTTCAAGTGTGGACACTGCGGGTGGGAAGGGGATGCTGACTATAACGCTGCTCAAGTAATCTCTCTCCTTGGGGCGACTGTAAACTCGCCTGAAATTCCGAAACTTAGCTGTCCTCTGGGTCAGCTAGGGATTGGGATAAGGCCCGCACCCTGCGCATAGCGCGGGTGTCGGGTAGTTTACTTACCTCCAAAGCCTCAGCCAGCGAAGCGGCTGTCTTTCGCTGTCCGGAGCGCAGCAGCATATCTAGCTTCAGGATCCGCTCTATCTGACGTAGCATTGCTTACCTTGGCCAGGATGAGCGCATTCTAAACAACTCACCTGGCAAAAATACTTCCGACTTCTCTAAAGATTTGCTGAAGGCTGAAACTTCTTGGGGACGGGGATCAGCATGAACCCCAATTGGACAGGCTAGACAGAGCGGAGAGCGACCTCTGAGGCTGCCTAGCCGGCCTGGCTGCGCAACTGCCGTAGCAGCCGCTCGAACTCTTCCGGCAGAGGGGCGGTAACCTGCAGCGGCTGGCCGGTGCGCGGGTGGACAAAGGAGAGCTTCCAGGCATGCAGAGCTTGGCCGCTGAGTTTGACGGGGCTGGTTTTGCTCTGGGTGTAGAGGGGATCCCCGACAATGGGCAGGCGCAGGTGGGCGGCGTGCACCCGAATTTGATGGGTGCGCCCGGTCTCCAGCTCAAACTGCATCAGGGTGTAGTTGCCCAGGCGCTCCAGCACCTGCCAGTGGGTTACCGCCGCTCGCCCTTGGCCGGGGGGCACAACCGCCATCTTCTGGCGATCCACCGGGTGGCGGCCAATGGGGGCAGAGATGGTACCTTGGCTTTGGGCTGGCCGGCCAAACACCACCCCTAGGTAGATGCGCCGAGCGGTCTTGGCTTGAATCTGAGCCTGCAGGTGCTGGTGGGCCTGATCGTGTTTGGCGATCACCAGGGCGCCGGTGGTGTCCTTGTCGAGGCGATGGACGATCCCCGGACGCTGCTCGCCGTTGATCCCAGAAAGGCGAGGACAGTGGGCCAGCAGTGCATGCACTAGGGTGCCGCTGGCATGTCCAGGAGCCGGGTGCACCACCAGGCCGCGCGGCTTGTTGATGACAAGCAGATCCTCATCTTCATAGAGGATATCTAAGGGGATCCGCTCCGGCTGCAAGGGGGTGGGGGTGGCCGGCGGGATCCGCACCTCGATTTGATCCCCGGCCTGCAGGGGGCGATCCTTATCCAGGCAGGGCTGGCCGTTCAGCCAAACTTGGCCCTGGCGGATAAGCTGCTGCAGGCGCGAGCGCGACAGCTCCGGCAGTTGTTCTGCCAACCCCCGATCCAGCCGCAAGCCCTGCTGTTTTTCCGTCACTCTTACCTGGCGAATTGCTGCCACCGGATCCCTGAGGCCTTCCATTTGCCCTGTTTCCGCAAACTGCTGCTTTGAAAACATGGTGGCAGAGCGGTTACTTTTGCATTAGGTAAAAAAGGTCGAAGATTTGTGTCAGCTTTCTCAGCAGGATCTTGGCAGGATTGGCTTTGTGTCATCTCCTTCTCAGGTTTCTCTAGGGGGCTGTGCCGGGATTTTAACCAGAGAAAAACCCTCAGTACAGTGGGGGTATAGCTCCTTAAAGCCGGGCCAGATTCTGGCTGGGGAAAGTTTCTTGCTACACGCAAGTGTTGCAGCACTTATTGCACAGTTGGTCCGCTGGGTACAAGGAGGCAAGGCATGTTGGATGGAGCAACGCTGGGATCCCAACTTCAACAGCCCTCTCAACGCCAGCTTGGCTCAGAGCCGCCCTTGGTTGTGCCCCTCACCGAAGTGGGGCTGCGGGACGTGGCCCAGGTGGGCGGGAAAAACGCCTCCTTGGGAGAAATGCTGCAGCAGCTAGCCCCCAAAGGGATCCGCGTGCCCCTGGGGTTTGCCACCACCGCCCATGCCTACCGCCAGTTCATTGCCGCTGGCGGCCTCGAGGAGAAGCTGCGGGAGATCTTCAAGGACCTAGACATCGAGGATGTGCGGGACCTGCGCGAGCGGGGCAAAGCTGCCCGCACCTTGATCCTGCAGACACCTTTCCCACTGGAGCTGGAGCAGGCCATTGCCGAAGCCTACCAGAAGCTGTGCGAGCGCTACGGCCCTGACACCGATGTGGCGGTGCGCTCCAGCGCCACCGCCGAAGACCTGCCGGATGCCAGCTTTGCCGGCCAGCAGGAGACCTACCTCAACGTGCACGGGATCAA
This sequence comes from Thermostichus sp. MS-CIW-15, assembly GCF_054060575.1. Lineage (NCBI taxonomy): Bacteria > Bacillati > Cyanobacteriota > Cyanophyceae > Thermostichales > Thermostichaceae > Thermostichus > Thermostichus sp. MS-CIW-15. The sequence goes on from NZ_JBSSDI010000004.1 coordinate 83,583, forward strand.
GGCGGTGCTGCAGGCCTGCCACCGCTGCTTTGCCAGCCTGTTTACCGACCGGGCCATCTCCTACCGCCAGATCAAGGGCTTTGACCACTTCCAGGTGGCCCTCTCGGTGGGGGTACAGAAGATGGTGCGCTCGGACTTGGCCTGTTCGGGGGTGATGTTCTCCATCGACCCAGAAACGGGCTTTAAAGACGCGGTGCTGATCACCGCCGCCTACGGGCTGGGGGAAAACGTGGTGCAAGGGATCGTCAACCCCGACGAGTACGTGGTCTTCAAGCCCACCCTCCAGCAGGGGCGGCGGCCCATCCTCTCCCGCAAGCTGGGCAGCAAGGCCCTGAAGCTGGTCTACGACGAGGAGGGATCCCGTTCCACCAAAAACGTACCCGTCCCCGAGAGCCTGCGCCGGCAATATGCCCTCAAGGACGACGAGATCCTAGAGCTGGCTCGCTGGGCCTGCCTCATCGAAGAGCACTACTCGGCGCTGCGGGGCCGCTTCACCCCCATGGACATCGAGTGGGCCAAAGACGGGATCAGCGGCGAGCTGTTCATCGTCCAGGCCCGCCCTGAGACGGTGCAATCCCAAAAGGCCGCCAACCGCCTCAAGACCTATCGCTTTACCCAGCCGCAGGCCCGCCCAGAACCCCTGGTGCGGGGACGAGCAGTGGGAGAGGCCATTGGCCAGGGCACGGCCCGCGTCATTTTGGATGTGCGCCGCTCGGATCAGTTCCAAGCCGGCGAGGTGCTGGTGACGGAGAAAACAGATCCCGACTGGGAGCCGATCATGAAAAAGGCCAGCGCCATTGTCACCAACCAAGGGGGGCGCACCTGCCATGCGGCCATCATCGCCCGCGAGCTGGGGATCCCGGCCATTGTTGGCTGCGGCAGCGCCACGCAAGTACTCCGCTCCGGCAATCCCATCACCATCTCCTGCGCCGAAGGGGAGGAAGGGCGCGTCTATCCTGGCTTGCTGTCCTATGAAGTTACAGAGATCCCCCTCGAGGAGCTGCCCCGCCCCCGCACCCAACTGATGATGAACGTGGGCAACCCGGAAAAAGCCTTTGGCCTCAGCGAGATCCCTTGCGATGGCGTGGGTCTGGCGCGGCTGGAGTTCATCATCGCCAACCACATCCAGGTGCACCCTCTAGCGTTGGTTCACTACGAGGAGGCGGTCAAGGAGGAGCCGCGCCTGGCAGAGCTCACCGCCCAGTATTCTGACAAGCCGGAGTACTTTGTGGACAAGCTGGCCCAGGGAGTGGCCACCATCGCCGCCGCCTTCTACCCCAAGCCGGTGATCGTGCGGCTGTCGGACTTCAAGAGCAACGAATACGCCCACCTGCTGGGCGGAGCCCGCTACGAGCCCCACGAGGAAAACCCGATGATTGGCTGGCGGGGGGCCTCCCGCTACACGGATCCCCGCTACCGCGACGGCTTTGCGCTGGAGTGCCGGGCCATGAAACGGGTGCGGGACGAGATGGGCCTGGCCAACGTCATCTTGATGATCCCCTTCTGCCGCACCCCCGAAGAGGGACACAGGGTGCTGGAGGAGATGGCCCGCCACGGCCTGGTGCGGGGGGAAAACGGCCTGCAGGTGTACGTCATGTGCGAGCTGCCCAGCAACGTCATCCTGGCCGACGAGTTCTGCCAGATCTTCGACGGCTTCTCCATCGGCTCCAACGACCTCACCCAGCTTACCCTGGGGTTGGACCGCGACTCGGCCCTGGTGGCCCATCTTTTTGACGAGCGCCACGAGGCCGTTAAGCGGCTGATCGCCCAGGTAATCCAGACGGTGAAAAGCCACGGGCGCAAGATCGGCATCTGTGGACAAGCCCCCAGCGACTACCCCGACTTTGCCCGCTTCCTGGTGCAGCAGGGGATCGACTCCATCAGCCTCAACCCGGATTCCCTGCTGAAAACCCTGTTGGTGGTGGCCGAGGCAGAAGCTGGCCGATAGGCCCAGGGGGCGGCGCCGGGATCCCGTCTGCTGGGTTACAATCTTCTCTGCTGTGTTGCCATCCCCGCCATGATCCACGAACTCTCCATGCCGGCCCTCAGCTCCACCATGGAAACGGGCAAGATCGTCGCCTGGCTGAAAAACCCCGGCGACCGGGTGGAGAAAGGGGAAAACATCCTGGTGGTGGAGTCGGACAAGGCGGACATGGACGTGGAGTCCTTCCACAGCGGCATTCTGGCCAGCATCCTCATCCCAGCAGGGGAATCGGCGCCGGTGGGCGCCCCCATCGCCCTCATTGCCGAAACCGAAGCGGAGGTGGCCGAGGCCCAAGAGCGAGCCAAGGCCCTCTCTAAGGGTGCTCTACCGGCAACTGCACCTACTGCAGTCCCCACCCCCACAGTTCAACAGCCAACCCCTGTCCCTGCGGCGATCCCCACCCCCACCCTTCCAACTGGCTCCAACGGGGCCGGATCCCAGCGGATCCTGGCTTCCCCACGGGCGAAAAAATTGGCAGAAAGCCTGGGGATCGACCTGCGCACGGTGCGCGGCTCCGGCCCTGGTGGGCGCATCGTGGCCGAAGATGTGGAGCGGGCTGCAGCTCAGGCCGCCTCTACGCAAGCGGCAGCTCCCCCCCCTGTCTCTGCGGCTGCCCCGTTGGGAGAAGTGGTTCCCTTGAGCACGTTGCAGGCGGCGGTGGTGCGCAACATGAACGCCAGCTTGGGCGTGCCGGTGTTCCACGTCGGCTACACCATCACCACCGACAGCCTGGATCAGCTTTACCAACAGGTGAAGCCCAAAGGGGTAACCCTGACGGCCCTTTTGGTGAAAGCGGTGGCCCTGACCCTAGAAAAGCATCCCCTCCTCAACGCCAGCTACACGGAAAACGGGATCCACTACAAAGCCGAGATCAACATTGCCGTGGCGGTGGCCATGGAAGACGGCGGCCTGATCACCCCTGTGCTCAAGCAGGCCAACCGGACCGATCTCTACGAGATCTCCCGCCGCTGGAAGGATCTGGTGGAGCGGGCGCGGCGCAAGCAACTGCAGCCGGAGGAGTACAACAGCGGCACCTTTACCCTCTCCAACCTGGGCATGTTTGGGGTGGATCGCTTCGACGCCATCCTGCCTCCCAACCAAGGAGCTATTTTGGCCGTCGGCGCTGCTCGCCCCACCGTGGTGGCCACACCAGAAAAAGCCATTGCCATCCGCTCCCAGATGCAGGTCAACCTCACCTGTGACCACCGCGTTATTTACGGCGCCCACGCGGCGGCCTTCTTGCAAGATCTGGCCCAGTTGTTAGAACAAAAGGTGGGATCCCTGACGCTGTAGAAGCTCAATAAGTGGGCAGGCTGGGATCCACCTCAAGAGCCCAGGCGTGGATGCCGACGCTAATGTTGTGGGTGCAGAGGACGAGAGCTGAGCAATCTCGGTCAAGCTCTGCCAGAATCCGCTCGCGCTACTCTCGGTACTAAAGCCAAGGGCACTGAGGTTGGCTAGCTCTGGCTCTACCGGTTCTCGCACATCGATGAGTTGCAGTGGGGCAGCCCCAGGATCTCTTAAGCGGGCAGCCAGCTGTTGGGCGCGACCGGGCGAATGAAAGAGGACATGGCTGACCTGTAACTTATCTGGATCCGTTCCTAGGATATACCGGCTCAGCATCTGCTCTGGGCTGCTTGCAAGTGGTCGTGGTTGGCCGACAACGCTAGAACTTCAAATTTCCCTACTGATTGCAGACCCTCTGCCAAGATCCCCTTTAGGAGGCTCTGCTTGAGAAGATTGATCCCAGGGGTCTATCGGGGCTCTGGGTGTCTTCAGTTCTGATAGGCTTGACCAATAGGAACTTGCCAAGGATCTTCCACCGATGGAAGGACTTCGTCCTACAAACGGCCAAGTATCCCAATCTATCTGGCCAGTTCGTTCCCTTTTGCTGACTCTGTTGGCAGGGATCGCTTTCGGCTGTGGAGGAGGCACAGGCAACTTTCCCCCTCTGCCGTCGCCAGGTAGTGGATCTGTCGTCCTGCAAGTGGATCCGGCCAGGGGCCCCTTTACCAAGGTGGCTGATGCCGTTGCAGAAGCGCAGCGGCTGCAAAATGCCACAGCAGGACTAGAGGTGCTGATCCAGATTTTGGGGGCAGGTAGAGAGAGGCTGCAGGGCAACCTGGCCCTAGATGGGGGCGACGGCACCAACGGCGGACGGGTTCGCATCACCAGCTCCGCAGCCTACGAGATCCTGACCGGACCCTTCGACCTGATTGTAGCTAGCCAAACCAGCCTACAGGGGGTGGATGTGGTGCTAGAAGGTGGGCGCGTTCAGGTGAACAACGGCAACTTTCAGCCGAGCAAGGTAACTCTCAACGATCCCCGCTCCAACATCTTGGTCAATGGCAATGCTGCGGTTCTGGAGGGGGTTCTGGGCCAGCTGGCTCAGATCTTTTGCCGGCAATTTTCGGATCCTTGTGTGCAGATCTCTGGCAATGGCCGGGTCGCGAGCATCTCATCCACCGTCAGCAAAGCTGGTGGTGTGGGTATAGGCACTGTGCCAGGTAGTAACCCTACCATTGAAAACAGCACAATCCTCCTGCAGGCTGTGCGGGCTTTGGCTGTTCGCTATAGCGACAACTCTGGCGGGGTTTTCCGTAACAACCAGATTGAGGGGGATCCAGCCACTGCTGCAACTGCTGCGCCAGTGCAGGCTCGGCAAGCAGCTACCGACGGCACAACTGGGATCCAGCTGGATGGAGCGGGGTCGGCACCGGCCATCCAATTTAATAGGATCGGTGTTGGCAGAATAGCTGGCAGTGTTGGTATCCGCATTTTGCAAGGAAGCCAAGCTCGTACTATTTCCGACAATACGTTCATAACCCGCGGTGAAGGCATGGGGGTAGGGATTCAAGTGGTAGCTGGCACTCCGGAGACAGTAGTTGCTGCCTACTTGGCCAACAACCGCTTCCAGGGGAACTTTCCTGAAAGGATCAGCGTTGGCCCTGTGCCCACGCCCACTCCAGAACTGACACCCACACCTACCCCAGGACTGATACCCACGCCTACGCCGGAACCGACACCTAGGCTGACTCCAACGCCCATCCCAGCGCCAACACCCAGGCCAACTCCAAGGCTCACCCCAACTCCGGCGCCCACGCCCACTCCAGAACTGACACCCACACCTACCCCAGGACTGATACCCACGCCTACGCCGGAACCGACACCTAGGCTGACTCCAACGCCTATCCCAGCGCCAATACCCAGGCCAACGCCAACGCCCACGCCGACGCTAACGCCTACTCCTGCCGGTGTGACGATCACTATCCCAGGCCTGCCTGCTGGTGCTACAGTAACGGTGACAGGAGCAGGAGGTTCCCCCGCTATTGCCACCTCCACCTCGGTGTCTGGAGATGTGGCTATCTTCCCCACTTCCTTTACCATCCCCTTTGGCGGCCAGATCCGGGTGACTCCCGCCATTCCTTCACCTGGGCCGATCAGGGTCGGCGGTACTACCCTTACAATCTTCGACAACACCACTAACCCTGGCAGCACCACCTACTTCAACCTCGGCCCTGCCATTTCGGTGAACTAGCTTGGGGTTGGCTCCAGAAGGGCACTCGATTTCCACTTAGAAGGCGCTAGGTGGCAGCCGGTCGCCTTTCTTACCGGCTTTTGCTGACGATTTCTGTCTCCTAGAGAGGGGGTGAAGACCTCGGTCGCCGTCAAGGATGAAGTGTTGCCGTTTGCAATCTGCGCCCGCAGCACAAACAAGAACGGCAACAAAGAGAGGGAATTAGCCTGGGCCCAAGCCTCTTGGAGTGAAGAAGGCGTCTTGTCAACTACTCAAGAGAGCTGCCTATGCCTATTAGTTAGACTGCTCTGCAGCAGTTTTGTCCTCTTTTGCTTCTGCTGCTTTAGCCGCTCTCATCTCTGCCAAAATCTCTTCGGGTCGCTTCCCAGCTCGCTGGGATCCGGTAGGCAGGTCGTGCGGGTCAATAACCCCTTTGGGCAGGTAGGCAAACTCCCGTAGAGGTGTCACCATTGGATCCTCTGTTACTTTGGAAGGCAGGCGACCTAGCGCCACCTGATGGTAGTTCAGCTCGTGGCGGTCGTAGGTGGCTAGCTCATAATCTTCGGTAACCGAGAGGCAATTGGTGGGGCAAAACTCTACGCAGTTGGCGCAGAAAATGCATACTCCAAAATCGATGCTGTAGCTGTAGAGCTCTTTTTTCTTCAGCTCGGTGTTGTAGACCCAGTCCACCACGGGCAGGTCGATGGGGCAAACCCGAACACAGATTTCACAGGCGATGCATTTATCAAACTCAAAATGGATACGTCCCCGAAAGCGCTCAGAGGGGATCAGCTTCTCAAAGGGATACTGGACAGTTACAGGCCGGCGGTTCATATGGTCGAAGACCACTCCCATCCCCTGACCGATGTACTTGGCTGCTTTGAAGGCATCGCTTACGTATTCGCCAACGCGCTTGAGAAAAGTCATGGCCTGTCCTCTCCCTCTCTCGCTTTCTTTACTTTTCATTCAACCCCCGAAAACGCTCGGGAAGGCAAGTTTCAAAGCCGCCGTCAACAGCAAATTCACAAACGAGACGGGCAGCAGAAATTTCCACCCCAAATCCAACAGCTGGTCAATGCGCACCCGCGGCAGGGTCCAGCGCAAGAGGATGGCCAAAAACACAAAGATAAAAGCCTTGACCATCGTCATGAGAATGCCCAACACCGCCGCGCCGATCTGCAAAAAGGGGTTGTCCAACGGGATCCCGAGCCAGGCGGCAATTGTTTCCACCGGCACCACAAACGACCAGCCGCCCAAGTACAACACCGCCGCAATGAGAGAGGCCAGCAGCAAGTTGGCGTAGGATCCCAGGTAAAACAGGGCAAATTTCATGCCGGAGTACTCCGTCTGGTAGCCGGCCACCAGCTCCTCTTCGGCTTCCGGCAAATCAAAGGGGATCCGTTCGGTTTCCGCCAGCGCCGAGATCAGGAAAATGACAAAGCCAATCGGCTGCCGCCACACGTTCCAACTGAGGATCCCCAGCCCACTCTGCTGCTCCACGATCCCCACGGTGTCCAGGCCGTTGCTCATCAGCACCACCGCCAGCACTGACAAGGCCAAGGGCAGTTCGTAGCTAATTGACTGGGCCGCCGCCCGCAGCCCCCCCAGCAGAGAATACTTGTTGTTGGAGCCGTAGCCCGACATCAACAGGCCGATGGGCTGCACGCTGGAGGTGGCGATCAAGAAAAACACCCCGATGGCGATGTTGGAGATCAATAGGTTCTGGCCGAAGGGAACCACCAGATAACACAAAAAGACCGGCAGGAAAACCAGGATCGGCCCCAGCGTGAACAAAACTGGGTCGGCCAAGCTGGGCAGCACATCTTCCTTCGTTAAGAGCTTGATGCCATCGGCAATCGGGATCAGTACCCCGTGGGGCCCAGCCATGTTGGGGCCAATCCGCTGTTGGGCCGCCGCCGAGATCTTGCGCTCTAGCCAGGTCATGACCATCACTCCCAAGGTGGCGGCGATGACCATGAGCAACATGGGCAAAGGTACCCACAAAGCGTGGGCAGCGCCTGGGCTCAGGCCCAAGTTTTGCAGGGCTGTTTCAAAACCAAGCTGTAGGTCAATGCCGGCGGCTGTCATGGGGTTGAGTGGCTCCCTAGAGACGGTGAGTCAAAAAAGGCACTGGAGTCTGTGGATCTAATAACTAGGCTTTGCCGTTGGGATCCGACTGAGGGGGACGGTGGCGGCGGCGCAGCTCCTGCTGAATGATGGCCTGCAGGCGGGCGTCGGATAACTCTTCGGCGCGGCGGCGCCTTTCTTCTTGGTACTTGGCCCATTGCTTGGGACCGATAATCGCGGCAATAGTTACGACAATCAGGAGCGGCAGAAGCAAGATCGCCCAGGCCATCGCCCTTGTCCTCCCTTTCCTACGAGTATCTTAGCGATCCACCTCCCCCATAATGATGTCGATGCTGCCCAAGATGGCGATCATGTCGGCCACCTTCATGCCGCGAATGAGCTGAGGCAACACCTGCAGGTTGACAAAGCCGGGTGGACGGATCTTCCAGCGCCACGGACAGACGTTGTCGTCGCCGACGATGTAAATGCCCAGCTCCCCTTTGGCGCTCTCCACCCGTACGTAGGCCTCTCCTTTGGGGATCTTGAAGTTGGCCGAGGGCTTTTTGCTGATGAACTGGTAGTCGCCCTTGTTCCACTCCGACTTTGGCCCCTCCAGCATGCGCTTGGCTTCCAGATTTTCAAAGGGGCCACCGGGCAGGGCCTTCACCGCCTGCTGCACAATTTTGCAGGACTCGCGCATCTCCTTCATGCGCACTCGATAGCGGGCCAGGCAATCCCCCTCTGGGTAAACCGCCACCTCCCAGTCGAAGTCGTCGTAGCACTCGTAGTGATCCACCTTGCGCAGATCCCAGTTGACGCCGCAGGCCCGCAGCATGGGCCCAGACAGGCCCCAGTTGATGGCATCTTGCTTGGAGATGACCCCTATCCCTTCCAGCCGCCGGCGGAAGATGGGGTTGTCGGTAACCAGCCGCTCGTACTCATCTACCTTGGGCAGGAAGTACTCGCAAAAATCGAGGCATTTTTCCGTCCAGCCGTAGGGCAGATCCACCGCCACGCCCCCGACGCGGAAGTAGTTGTTGTTGATGAGGCGCATGCCGGTGACGGCTTCAAACAAATCCAAGATCCACTCCCGCTCCCGCATGGCGTAGAGGAAGGGGGTTTGGGCGCCCAGGTCGGCCAAGAAGGGGCCAAACCAGAGCAGGTGGTTGGTGATGCGGGTCAGCTCCAACATGATCACCCGCAGGTAGCTGGCCCGCCGGGGCACCGGGATCCCAGCCAGTTTCTCGACGGCGTTGACGGTGATGGCCTCGTTGAACATGCCGGCACCGTAGTCCCAGCGGGAGACGTAGGGCAGGTACTGCACCACGGTGCGGTTTTCGGCAATTTTTTCCATGCCGCGGTGCAGATAGCCAATCACCGGCTCGCAGTCGACGATGTTTTCGCCATCGAGGGTGACCAGCAGGCGCAAGACCCCGTGCATAGAAGGATGGTGCGGCCCAAAGTTGAGCAGCATCCGGTCAGTACGGGTCTCGATCATGGGCATGGGCATGGCCGCCGCCTCCGCAACTGAAGAATGTTTATGGTCTGCAACATTTGCAGTATAGCGGCTTTCCCGCGGTTCCTCGAGCTCTCGGGCCATCAGGGATCCCAATTCTTGCTATTGAGGAGCTCTTGATGACTCAGCTAACGTGAAAAAAAGGAGGGAGAGCAATGGCTGGTTCCCCTACAAACAGCTCCTCTCGACGGGAGCAGCAGCATCCGCAATACGACACCGATCGGGCTCTTCTCAACGAGCTGATGGCCCAAGTGCAGGAGAGCCCCCCCTCGGATTGGGTGCTGGCCGAAGTGGCCCGTCTGCGCATCCGCTACCACGGCTTTCCCGGCGCCTGGGATCTGCAGCGGGATTTGGATCAGATCTTGGAACAGTGGGGCCTGAGCGAAGAGGAGCTGTTTGCCCGCACCCGCCAGATCCACGCCGGCGGCCAGGTCTACGGCCGCAGCTTCAGTACACGGGATGACTGGGCCTAGGCAGCAGCCTTTATGGAAGGGTGTCTATCCTTCTGTCCCCTTTTTTGGCAAAAGAGGGGAGTTCCTCCATCCTTCATCAGCACCTGGGAAACTAGGAAGCCTGGAGCTGCTCGGCAAAGATGGGATCCAGAGGCACATCCAAAGCGGCGATGACCTTGGTCCAGAAGTTCATAAAGCCAATCCAGGCCGAGAGCTCCACCAGATCTTCGTCTGACCAAATGGTTTTGAGGCGGGCAAAGAAGCTGTCGGTCACCACCATGCTGGGCACGGTCATGCGCTCGGCGTACTCGATGGCCAGCTTCTCGGCTTCGGTGTAGAGGGCGCTGGTGCGGGCCTGGGCCACCGCGGCAATTTTGGCCGGGGAGGCGCCGTACTTTTGCGCCTGCAGGGTGTGGTAGGGCAGGCAGTAGTGGCGGCAGCCGTTGATCTGGGCAATGCGGATGCTGACCAGCTCTTTTAGCTCCTCGGGCAGGTTGGGGTTGTCGGTGTGCAGCGCTCCGTACAGGTTCATCACCGCCCGCATCAGCTGCGGCTTGTGGGCCATTACCTGTAGCGGGTTGAGGGCGGTGCCATAGGTTTTTTCTAGGCTTTCGTAAACCTTCTGCAGTTGCTTGTCGGCTTTTTCCGGAGGAACAGGAGGGATCCGCATGGATGATCTATAAAAAATTGCAGCATTCTCGACTTTAGCGCGTTTGGGGGATATCTCCTCCTGCCCGCCACAACTAATTGCCCAAGGACTGCTCGAGGGCTTCTACCTGCTGTTGGGTAGCTGTAGCCCCTTGGTTGAGGGTTTGCTGGAGCTGTTCCCGCGATTGGTAGATCTGCAGCGGCCCTCCCTGGGGGATCCCTTGCTGGGCGGCTTCTGGGCTGGCCTGCTCTGGACTTGGCTCTGAACTGAGCGGGTTGCGGTAGAGCCGGTTCACCACCAGAAAGCCCACCAGCACTACGGCAGTTGCCACCAAAAGTCGAACCATACCCGGATCCCTTGCAAGCGTCTAGTTCTAGAATGCCCAAAAAGAGTATCAGGTATCAGAGGTCGGGCAAAATGGCGCAGACTGCTCAGCCGGTGCGGGTTGGCATTGGCGGCCCGATGGGATCCGGGAAGACCGCCCTGGTGGAAAAGCTCTGTCTGGCACTGCGGGATCCCTTGTCTTTGGCCGTGGAGACTAATATACCCGCGAAGATGCCGAGTTTTTGGTGCGGGCCAAGGCGCTGGCGGCGGAGCGGATCATCGGCGTGGAGACCGGCGGCTGTCCCCACACGGCCATTCAGGAAGACGCCTCCCTCAACCTCGATGCCATTCAGGAGCTGGAGCGCCGCTTCTGTCCCCTGAATCCCATCTTGGTGGAATCGGGAGGGGATAACTTGGCGGCCACCTTCAGCCCAGAGCTGGTGGATGCCTGCATCTATGTTATTGATGTGGCCGAAGGGGACAAGATCCCGCGCAAGGGGGGCCGGGGATCACCCGCTCCGACCTGCTGGTGATCAACAGGATCGACCTGGCGCCCTATGTGGGGGCGGACTTGGGGGTGATGGAACGGGATGCCCGCCGCATTCGGGGAGACAGGCCCTTTGTCTTTACCAACCTGCGCACGGGCGAGGGACTGGATCAGATCCTGAGCTGGCTGAAGCGGGAGGTGCTCTTTTGCCCCATCCAGGCTAACTCCCCCTCTGTAAGCCGCCTGTGACCTTCGGCAAGGCCCTCTTGAAGATCAGCCGCCAAGGCGAACATGCCCGCATTTGGGAGTATTCTCAGGCCCCCCTGCAATGGCTGGGATCCCCCGGTGAGCCGCCCCTCTATTACCTGCGCAACCCCAACGGCGGCCTGCTGGGCGGGGATCGCCACCGCATCGCGATCGAGCTGGGGGCAGGCGCAGGGCTGGCAATTCGCACCCAGGGGGCAACCCGCCTCCACCCCGGCCTGATCCGGCAACAGGCCAAGGTCAAGCTGGCCCCCACCAGCCAACTGATCTGGATCCCTCACCCGACCATTCCCGGCGCAGGAGCAGACTTCCGCCAACAGGTGCAGATCGAGCTGGATCCCAGTGCCCGCCTGGCCTATGCCGAGATCTGGACGGCCGGGCGGCTGGCCATGGGGGAATGCTGGCAGTTTCGGCGCCTTTCCAGCAGCTTGCGGGTTTGGGTCGCTGCCGGGAGCCCATCTGCTAGCCGCCAGAAAAAGCTCTGGCTGCAAGAACACATCGATCTCCGCTTTCCCCACCAGCATGTCTCCACCGCGTCGGTGCTGGGATCCCATCTCTGCTGGGGATCCCTGTATTTGCTGGGGGACTGGCCGGAACCCACTTGGCCGACCGTTCACGTCAGCGGGACAGAATCCCCACACTGGCTGGTCAAGTCTCCGGATCCCGTCTGTCAGGGCTGGATCCTGCGCCAGGTGGGGCCACAGGCAGAGGCCATCTGGCAGCAGTTCGGCCAGGTTGTGCAACAGCTTGCCGCGGCCCAGAGAAGCTCAAGCCAGGGGTGGTAGGCTAGGGCTGGCTTCACCCGACCCGTTGCCCGAGATCATGAACGCGGCCCGACGCATTATCAAACGTTCTGTTCGCAAGGGACGAAGTCGCTGGCTGCTCCTCTACGAAAGAGGAATGGCTCTGCTGGCCCTGGGCAACCTGTGCTGGGTGCTCTTCGACCTCAGCTACGTGCCCTGGCGGGACTTTTGGCTCCAGGGGCGGGTGCAGATCTTCGGCGCCTTTGGCCCTCCCATTCCCCTGCCCATCCTCTCCCAACAGACCAGCCGCTCCCCGGTAACCGACCTGTATGACCCGGTGAAAGGCATTGAGCCCAACCCGGAAACCCAGCGCTACTTGGCCCTGGTGGATGAGCTGCGCCAGGTCACCCTGCGCTTTGGGGTGGAGTCGGAAGCGGCGGCGCCGCTCCTGGCCCGCTTGCGGCAACTGAGCGACGAGATGATCGAGACCAACCCCTTTCAGGCCGCCAACAAAACCGGCCAGTTTGTGCGCATCCTCAACTTGATGCGGGAGCACATCCCCGGAGCCGACTCGGCCAGGGCCGCCTTCGCCCGCTTCTGGACTGCCGAATACTTGGCCAGCGTCGATCCCAAAGACGGGATCGAATTTTTCCAGGCCCGGCTGCGCCCCCTCTTCGAGACCAACTACTCCCGCCCCATCGGCGAGAGCGGCAGCCCCGTGGACTTTTTTCCGCTGCTGGATTTTCCCTTTGTGTTGCTGTTTGGGCTGGAATTTGTCCTGCGCACGGTGGCCATCAGCCGCCGCTACACCGGCGTCAATTGGCTGGATGCCATGCTCTGGCGCTGGTACGATGTGCTGCTGCTGTTGCCCTTTTGGCGCTGGCTGCGGGTGATCCCCGTCACCATCCGGCTGGGACAGGCGCAGTTGCTGGATCTGGAGCGGGTCCGGGCCCAGGTAAGCCAGGGCTTTGTCACCAACTTCGCCGAAGACCTGACCGAGGTCATCGTCGTGCGGGTGATCAACCAAATCCAGGCATCCATCCAGCGGGGATCCCTGCCCCTGCTGCCGGCAGCCAATCCCTCCCGCAGCTACATCGACCTCAACGAGATCAACGAGCTGGAAGCCATTGCCAACCTGGTTTTTCGCACCGTCCTCTACCGCGTCTTGCCCCAGGTTCAGCCGGAGGTGGAGCAATGGCTCCGCTACAACCTGGATGGCCTGCTCAAACAACTCCCCGCCCTGCAAACCCTGGAACGGCTGCCCGGCCTCGGATCCCTGCCCAGCCAACTGACGGAGCGCCTGGCCGGCGAGCTGACCACCACCACCTACAAAGCCTTGACCAACAGCTTCGAGGATCCCGTCGGCTCCAAGCTGGTGGCCCAACTGTTGCGGCGATTTGGCGAAGTCTTGGCAGGTGAACTTACCCAGCAACATGCTCTGGATGAGATCCGCTCCCTGCTGCAAGACTTGCTGGAAGAGATCAAGATCAACTACGTAGAGCGCCTCTCCCAGGAAGATCTGGAGGAGGTGATGGAGCAAACCCGCAAGCTGCGGCAAAAAGCCCAGCAACTCGAGCAAGCCCGCGGCGCGTAGGGGTGGTTGACGAGGTTTCGCCGGTTCAGTAGGATAATGGTTCAAGCCTGGGCGAGTGGCGGAACTGGTAGACGCACCGCACTCAAAATGCGGCGGGAAACCGTGTCGGTTCGAATCCGACCTTGCCCATGGCAAAGCGACTCTAGCCTTGGCGTTTGCTCTTGAGAAGGAGCTGCCTCCATCGACAGGATCCCACTCCGGCAACTGGCTTTTCCGAGCTACGTAAACTACCCGGCTCCGACCGCCCCCCCTTCTCTCCCAACCCCCCGTATACGGGGGGCAGGGGGATTGAGGGGGGTACAGTGCGGGGCTGCTGCGGCTTCTAGCTGAGGGGTTCCGGTTAGATGGCAGCCCAGAAGCCTGCAAAGCCGTGAAGGGTACCTTGCCGATTGCCTGGGGAACCTGGGCTCCTTTGGGGGATGGCAAGCTGGCGGTGGCCTTTGGGGTCTTTTGCTAGGGAGAGGGAGAAAGCTCCCCGCCGGCTGATCCCAAGCGGCGCACCAGTTGCCAACCCTCTACCTCGGCCAAAGGCTGCAGCCCCAAATCCTGGAGCGATAGCTGCTGAGCTTGGACGGGAGAGACCCACAGGTAATCCCCATGTTCTCCTGCTTGCAGGGCGGCGTCATCCACCCATCGCCCTGGGTTGGGGGTGTAAAAGGCGATGGCCTGGGCCTGACAGACATCTGGCAGACCACTGCGGCCAATGTCCACTACGGGGAAATCGCCCTTGTCAGAGCCCAGCATCTGTTTCCAGTCCAGCTGGGCAAAGGCAGGATTGAAATTGCCGAAGTCAGGCCGCAGGACAATGCTGACCAGGGCAAGGATGCTGGCAGCTAGGAGCGTGCCTACCCAGAGTTCGCCGGCATAGTGCAGCACCCGCCGCCAGCTCCAGAGCACCGGCAAGAGCAGATACAACAGGCCGATTGCCACCAACGACCAGGCATGGGGTTGGAGCAGCTCCAGTCCCTCGACGTCCCGCCTGACGGCCACCCCCAAACCCAAAAGCAGCGTCCCCACCGCCGCCAGCCCCCAGGAGAGCACCTGGGCTAGGGGGGGTTTATTTCGCCGAGAACCTCGTTCCGCTGTTGCCACCGAGCCGGTGCGGAGCGGAAACGGCAGAGCTTGATCGAGGACTACCCCCGCCAGGAGAGCCAGCCAGGGATAGAGCTGTACCGTGTAGTAGGGGGTTTTGGTGGGGTAGAGCTGCAAGAGCAAAAACAACAGCAGGGGGAAAGACCAAACCAGCAGGGTGGATCCCGGCTTTTGCCGCAGCAGCAGCCAGCCTCCCACCAAGGCCAAAACTGTCCAAGGGAAGCCATGGATCGGGATGTGCCAAAAGTAGTACCAGCCGCTGGCATCGGCATGGAAAGGTTCTCGCCCCAGATCCCACACCTTCCCCACCAAGGTGGTCAGCACCTTTGTGCCGTACACCCCCATGGCCGGCACCAGCCAGAGGCCGAAGATCCCCAGGCCCAGCAAAAGCCCCAGCCAAAAGGAAGCGGCTCCCAGCCAGTGCCGCCGCTGCTGCCACAAGTAGGGGATCACCGCTGCCGCCGGCACTAGGATCATGGCGCTTTTCATCAACAGGCCCAGCCCAAAGGCCGCCCCCGTCAGCCAGAACCAGCGTCGGTGGCCGCGGCTGCCGTTGACCAGGGCCAGGATCCCCAAGAGCTCCAGACAGGTCAAGGGCACATCCTGCCCCACCAGCCGCCCCTGCTGCACCCAGAGGTAGCAGAGGGGCAAAACCGCCATGCCCAAGAGGGCCGCCCGGGTTGGCAAAAAGGCTCGCCCAATCCAGCCCACCAGAGGAATAGAAAGCAGAGCCGCCAGGATCCCGGGCAGCCGCGCCGCCCATTCGTTGATGCCGTAGAGGGCAAAGCTGAGGGCCACGCTCCAGGTGAGCAGAGGGGGTTTCTCGAAAAAAGGCTCCCCCAAAAAAGTCGGCCCCAGCCAGTTGCTCCCCCGCAGCAGCTCGCGGGCCATCTGGGCATAAAAGCTCTCGTCGCAGCCGGCCAAACTGGGATCCGCCCCCGAGAGCACAAACAGCGGCACTGCCAGGCCCATGATCACCAGGCTCAGGCCCCAAAAGGACAGCAGGTGCGGGTCGCGGCGAAACTGCACAAAAGAGCTGGATCCGGGCAGGGATCCCCCGCCAGGAGAACTGCCCAAACGGTTGGGGTTGCCGAAAGGACGCATGAACAAGCCCTCTGGAACGACACCAAGTAGCCGCTCTGACCAGACTAAACTCTGCGACAAGGGATCTGGCCTTTTTTTAGCGCTACGCACCACTGACGCGAAGGGGAAGCTCCAGGGATCCAGAGGCGCTCTCCAGCTTATCTGCCAGACAGGTCAAGCCCTGAAACCAGCATGGGGTTGCAGGTGCAGTTCGACCATAGTAGAAGTTCTCCCCCGTCGGTGAACTCCCAAAACTCAGCCCTGGTGGATCGCAGCTCTTGGCAGATGCTCTCAACAGCCTCGACAACACCGAGGTGGCCACCAGTTCTTGCAGAGCCTCTGCATCCTTCCCGCCCCCACCGGTTTCAGGCGGCGAGGGCGACGCCCAACCCAATTGGGAGCTGTGGGTATCTCGTTCACGGTGGCTCTGCCCAGCAAGGGGCTGCCTCAATACTCACTTAGCAGAGCTTCCACAAACTCGTAGCTGGAAAAAGGCCGCAGGTCCTCCAGCCCTTCGCCGGCGCCGATAAAGCGGATGGGCAAGTGCATCTGCTGGGTAATGGCCAGGGCAATCCCCCCCTTGGCGGTGCTGTCCAGCTTGGTGAGGATGACGCCGGTTAGCTTGGCCACTTCGGCAAACACCTGGGCCTGGCGCAGGCCGTTTTGCCCTTGGGTGGCATCCAAGACCAAGAGGCTTTCCACCTTGGCTTCGGGAGCTTTCTTGTCAATGATGCGGCGGATCTTGGCCAGCTCCTCCATCAGGTTTTTCTTGTTTTGCAGGCGGCCTGCCGTATCCACCAGCAGCAGCTCCGTACCTCTGGCCTTGGCGGCGTTGATGGCATCAAACACCACGGCTGCCGGGTCGGCATTGGGAGACGGGTTGGCGATGACCTCCACCCCCGCCCGTTCTGCCCAGATCTTGAGCTGCTCGACGGCAGCAGCGCGGAAGGTATCGGCGGCAGCAATTAGACACTGGTAGCCGGACTCGCGGGCCACATGGGCAATTTTGCCGATGGTGGTGGTCTTGCCCACCCCATTCACGCCGACGATCAGCCAAATGTTGAGCCTGCCCCGCTGCGGCGCAAAGGTGGGATCCCCTACTGTCAGCATCTGGCGCATCTGCTGCTTGAGGTACTTCACCGCCTCCTCGGGGGGCACCACCTCCTCGCGCATGCGTTTTTGCAGGGCCTGGATGATCTGCTCAGTGGCCTCAACTCCCACATCCGCCTGCAGCAGCATCGTCTCAATTGTTTCGACCGCCTCTTGATCAAGAGGCCCCCGGCCTATTAGAGCCTTTAACTGGTTGATCAGGTTGAGGCGGGTTTTGCCCAAGCCTCGCCGCAGCTTTTGCAGCCAGGAGATCTCTTCTACGGAGATCTCTTCGGGCTTGCGCCCTTGGGCTGCCAGGATCTCGGCTGACCAGCGAAAGCCCTCGTCGAAAACCACCTCTTCCGCCGCCGGCTCTGGGGGCGGGGCAGCCACGGCTGCCGCCATTGGCTCCGGTTCCTCCACAGCGGTTGCCTTTAGGGCTTGCAGGCGCTCGGCAGCACGGGGGGCCAGATCAAAGAAGGAGGCCGCAGCAGCCGACTGCTCAGGAGGCGATGGGGGAGAGACTGCCTCAGTTGCTGCAACTGCTGGGGCAGAGCCCTCGCTTGCAGGCGATTCTGCTGCAGGGGTGGCTGGGGAGACAACCTTTGCTTGAGTGGCTTGGGCAGCAGCTCGCGCTTTCAGGTTGGCATAGGCGGCCTTGGCAAAAGCCAAATAGTCCTCCGGCGACATCGCTGCCGACTCTGCCGCTGGGGGAGGCGTCGACTCGGCATTTGGGGGAGAAGATTCTGCTTCGCCCTTGAAGTCGGTGTAGCGACGGCGAAACCAATCGAAGGCCATAATCCCACCTCTACTTTTGTTTTCCAGTTTGGCAGAGCAGCTCTCTTTCGGGAGCGCGGCTCTGCAATCCTGGGGAACGGCGCAGCTCCTTCAAGCGAACACCACAGTCTTGTTGTGGTAGACCAGCACGCGATTTTCCAGGTGATAGCGCACGGCCCGGGCCAGGACTAGGCGCTCCATGTCGCGGCCCTTGCGAATGAGGTCGGCTACTGTGTCGCGGTGACTTACCCGCACCACGTCCTGCTCGATGATCGGCCCTTCGTCCAGCTCCTCGGTGGCGTAGTGGGCGGTGGCGCCGATGATCTTGACGCCCCGCTGGTGGGCACGCTGGTAGGGGTTGGCGCCGGCAAAAGCAGGCAGCGTAGAGTGGTGAATGTTGATCACCGGGGGCGCCTGGCGGAGCAGCCACCCGCTCAAGACCTGCATGTACTTGGCCAAGACCACCAGGTCAATGCGATATTCCTGCAACAGGGCGAGCTGGCGGGCCTCTGCCTCGGCCTTGTTCTCCGGAGAAACAGGGATGTGGTAGTAGTCAATGCCAAAAGAGCGGGCCAGCGGCTCCAAATCGGGATGGTTGCTGATGATCAAAGGAATCTCCGCCAGCAGCTCCCCAGCCCTCTGCCGCCAGATGAGATCCAGCAGACAGTGGGGCTGCTTGCTAACCCACACCGCAATGCGCCGGCGCGTGTCGGAAAAATGCAGCTCCCAGTTGGCCTGGATCCCGCGGGCAATCCCAGAGAAAGCGGGGACAATCTCCGAGCGTTCCAAGCGAAAGCCCTCTAGGTCCCACTCGATGCGGCTCAGGAACAGCCCTGCCTCGAGATCTGTGTGGTGGTCGGCGTGAAGAATGTTGCCGCCGTAACTGTAGATAAAGTTAGAGAGCTTGGCTACCAGCCCTTTTTGATCGGGGCAAGAGACCAACAGGGTGGCCGTGGGCATAGAGGCGCAAAGAGCTCGCCCCTTTACCCTAGGGCCTGGATCGGTCTCCGAGCAAGCACCCCTGGCCAAGGGGTTTCAGTCCTGTCGGTTGATCTCCTGCAACAACCAGGGATCCACCGGCCGACCATCCCAACGCCTGAGGTCGATGCGAATCCCCATCGTCGCCGAGGAGCCGGCAGGGGGCAGCTCCTGGTGAGATCTCGGAGTCGGAGGGGTTTTGGCCGTGTTGCCGCAGCCCGGCTGCTACCTCCGCCGGAGCAAAACGAACAGGTGCGTGATCTCCATGCCGAAACAGAGCAGGTTGCAGCGGGGCATAGACTAGGCAGCATCCGCCGTTGACGAGCCCTCGGACGGGGATGCGGCGGCCACAGGCTCTGCTTCGGCAGCCGGCTTTGTGGACGGGTCGGCTGTGCCGGTCGAGTTGGTTTGGGTTGGGGCTGGAGCTGCTGTTTTGGCGCCCTTGGGAGCGGCTGTGCGGGCGGCCTTTTCCAGCTCCTCGGCTTCCTGGGTTAACTGGGCCTCAAACTCTCTGGCGGCATCCTGCAAGCTGCGCAAGGTTTTGGCTAGGGCACGGCCAATCTCCGGCAGCTTGCGCGGCCCAAACACCAAGAGGGCCACCGCAAAGATAACCAGCATTTCCGGCAGTCCAACGCCTAGAAAGTTCATAAGCCCTGGGATCCCTTCGCTTCCCTAGCCTGACATCTTCTTGCCCTTGGCCGCAAGCACTTTCCCCCCTCCAGGGCTTGGGGCTTTCTTGGCAAAGGGCTGTTGCCGTCTTGGCTGGGCTGGCCGGCCAAGCCAATTGGAATGGTAAAATTGCGCTATATCGCTACTTTAATGATTGGCCTAGGCTTGCCCATGCTCCAAATTCTCCAGAAGCTCCTTGGGGATCCCAACGATCGCAAGATCCGCAAGTACCTGCCTGTTGTCAAGCTGATCAACTCGCTGGAGATTGAGATCGCCTCCCTTTCGGATGCGGAGCTCAGGGCCAAGACCACCGAGTTTCGCCAGCGCTTGGATAGAGGGGAGTCCCTCGACGATCTCCTGCCCGAGGCTTTTGCAGTGGTGCGGGAAGCGGCCAAGCGGGTTCTCAACTTGCGCCACTACGATGTGCAGCTCATTGGCGGCATGGTGCTGCACGAGGGCCAGATTGCCGAGATGAAAACTGGCGAAGGGAAAACCCTGGTCGCCACCTTGCCTGCCTATCTCAATGGCCTGACCGGGAAAGGGGTTCACATCGTTACTGTCAACGGCTACTTGGCCCGGCGGGACTCGGAGTGGATGGGGCAGGTGCACCGCTTCCTGGGCCTGACCGTCGGCCTGGTGCAAGAGGGCATGTCCACCGACGAGAAGCGGCGCAGCTACCACTGCGACATCACCTACTGCACCAACAGCGAGCTGGGCTTCGACTACCTGCGGGACAACATGGCCACCGACATCAAAGAGGTGATGCAGCGGCCCTTTAACTACTGCATCATCGACGAGGTGGACTCCATCCTCATCGACGAGGCCCGCACTCCCCTGATCATCTCCGGCCAGATGGCCCGCCCCTCCGAAAAATACCTCAAGGCGGCTCAGGTGGCGCGGGAGCTGATCCGGGACGAGCACTACGAGGTGGACGAAAAAGCCCGCAACGTCATCCTCACCGACGAAGGGTTTGAGGCGGCGGAGCGGCTGCTGGGGGTCTCCGACCTGTTCGATCCCAAGGATCCCTGGGCGCACTTTGTCTTTAATGCAGTGAAGGCCAAGGAGCTCTTCATCCGGGATGTCCACTACATCGTCCGCAACCAAGAGGTGGTGATCGTGGACGAGTTCACCGGGCGGGTGCTCCCCGGTCGCCGCTGGTCGGACGGGCTGCACCAGGCGGTGGAGGCCAAGGAGGGGGTGCCGATTCAAAACGAGAGCCAAACCCTGGCCACCATCACCTACCAAAACCTCTTCCTGCTCTACCCCAAGCTCTCCGGCATGACAGGCACTGCCCGCACCGAGGAAGCCGAGTTCAGCAAAACCTACAACCTAGAAGTCACGGTGATCCCCACCAACCGGCCCATTCGCCGCAAAGATGCCCCCGATTTGGTGTACAAGACCGAAAACGCCAAGTGGAAAGCGGTCGCCGAGGAGATTGCCCACATGCACGCCCAGGGGCGCCCTGTTTTGGTGGGAACCACCAGCGTGGAGAAATCCGAACGCCTCTCGGCCATGCTCAAGGAAATGGGGATCCCCCACAACCTCCTCAACGCCAAACCGGAGAACGTGGAACGGGAGGCGGAAATCATCGCCCAGGCAGGACGCAAAGGTGCTGTAACCATTGCTACCAACATGGCCGGGCGGGGCACGGATATTATTTTGGGCGGCAATGCGGAGTACATGGCCCGCCTCAAGCTGCGGGAACGGCTGATGCCCAAGCTGGCCCAACTGGACGCCGACAACCCCCTGGGATCCGTTCCCATGGTGGGACGGGGCGGTGGGCAAGGGTTTGGCGGAACCTCGCCCAAGCCGAAAAAATCCTGGACGGTGGTCTCTCCCAACTTTTACCCCTGTGAGCTGTCGGCCCGCACCAGCCAGGCTTTGGACGAGGTGGTGGCAGCCGCAGTGGCCAAGTACGGGTTGAACCGTCTGCCGGAGCTGGTGGTGGAAGATCTCATCGCGGTGGCCTCGGAGAAGGCGCCGGTGCAGGATCCTCTGATCTTGCAACTGCGGGAGGTCTACAACAGCATCAAGGCCGAGTACGAAAAGGTCACAGAGGCCGAACACGAGGAGGTGGTGCGGCTGGGGGGCTTGCATGTCATCGGCACGGAGCGCCACGAGTCCCGCCGCATCGACAACCAGTTGCGGGGCCGCGCCGGACGGCAAGGAGACCCTGGCTCCTCGCGCTTTTTCCTCAGCCTAGAAGACAACCTGCTCAAGATCTTCGGTGGCGAGCGGGTGGCCAAGCTGATGGACATGTTCCGGGTAGACGAAGACATGCCCATCGAGCACCCGCTGCTTTCCAGCAGCCTGGAGAACGCGCAGCGCAAGGTGGAAGTGTATTACTTTGACCTGCGCAAACAGGTGTTCGAGTACGACGAGGTAATGAACAACCAGCGGCGGGCCATCTACTCGGAGCGGCGGCGCATCCTGGAAGGGGAGAACCTCAAACCCAAGATCCTCGACTACATGCGCAAGACCGTTGAAGAGATCGTGCGGGCCCACGTCAACCCGGAGCTGCCGCCGGAAGAGTGGGAAATCGACAAGCTGACCGCCAAGATGCAGGAGTTTGTGCCCCTGCTCAAAGAGAACCTCAAGGCCGACGACTTGCGGGATCTCTCCTATCAGGAAATCCTAGACCACCTGATCAAGCAGGCGGAGCTGGCCTACGAGGCCAAAGAGGCTTTCTTGGATACGTTCGAGCCCGGCTTGATGCGGAAGGCGGAGCGCTTTTTCCTGTTGCAGCAGGTGGACACCCTCTGGCGGGAGCACCTGCAGCAGATGGAGGCCTTGCGGGAAGCGGTGGGCCTACGGGGTTATGGCCAGCGGGATCCCCTCATCGAATACAAGAACGAGGGCTACGAGCTGTTCCTGGAGATGATGGACAACATCCGCCGCAACACGGTCTACAACCTGTTCGTTTTCACGCCCCAGCTCGTGCAAGTGCCACAGGTGGCACAAGCCGTCCCGGCGCAGGCAGTGGCTGCCAGCCCCGAGACCGGTGGGGTGGTGGAGGCCGATTTCGCCGAGGACTAGGTTTACCCTATCTCCTGGGAACGACACCTCAGCGTAAGGAAAAGCCCCGACAAGGCGGAGCAATAGCCAGAAGGGATCCCCACTATTGGGGAAGCCGCTTCTCGAAATCCAGATCCGGCAAGGGCAGATTGGCCGAGCCGCCTCCTTGGCCGGTGAGCATGGCCAGGCGGCGGGAGACCTCGTCGTCGAGGGCCATTTCGTCAAGCTGGGCGGCAAGTTGCTCGCTGCGATCCTCGGAGAGCTCGCTGAGGGCGTGGACCTTGAGCTGGCGAGCCTGGATGGCGTTCTTGGCCGCCTCAAATTGGGACTTGGCCGAGTCAATGCTATAGGCGTTGTTAACGCGGGTCATCTGTTCAAGGGCTTTGTTCACCTCGTAGATGTCTTTGAGGTTGCTTAGCTCGCGCTTGTAGAGGGCCAGACGCTCTTTTTCCCGGGCCAGCTTTTCCTTGGCAGCCTTGACATAGCGCTCAGCAGTTTCCACTCGTTCCTTGAGCGGGCCAAGAGCGGCCTCAATGCGCAGGGCTTCGGCCATAGCTAGGCGAGCGGCTTCTTGATCCCCCCGTTGGGCGGCCAGGCGGGCTTTGTTCTCCAGGGCCTGGTACTCGCGCACCTTTTGCATGTATTTCTGTTCGGCGCGCTGGTAGGCGGCCACCTGGGTGGCGACGGCTTCGGTGAGGCGTTGCACCGTTTCTTGCATGGCCCGCAGCGATTCTTCTGCCACCATCACCGCCCCTGTGCCGCCCTTGTCCACTGGGATCCCCCACAGCCAGTTCCAAGTGCCGACAATAACGCTGCCGGCCCGCTGCCCAAAAATGCCGTAGATGATCTTGCGCGCGCCCATGGCTTGCCTCCTTGTCGATGGCTGACTCCTACTGTATTCAATCTTTTCCGCAACTGGGAAGGTCTGCGGGATCCGGCAGGCCGGCAAAGTCAAACCCCTCTTCTCTCAAGGCCGGGATCAACTGGCGCGTTACCTCGGCTACTTGGGCTCCCCCCTGGACACCATCAAGGAGCACGATGAGGGAGCCGGGCCGCACCTGGGCCAGCACTCGCTCCACCACTACTGCCACCGGCGGTTCCAGCCAATCTTCGGGCACCACGCTCCACATCACCGGGAAGAATCCCCAGCGGCGCAGATCCACCAGCGTTTGCGGCCAAAACAAGCCGTTGGGCGGGCGCACAGCCCGATATTCTTCTGGGATCCCGCCGCAGGCAGCCACCAGGGCGGCTTGGCTGCGCCGCAAGCCGCTATGCAATTCGCTGCGGCTGAGCTGGGTAAAGGAGCGGTGCTGCCAGCCGTGCAGGCCAATCTCGTGGCCCTGTTGGCGAATTTGCCGCACCAGGTGAGGCCAGCGCTGCACCCGTTCCCCCAACACAAAGAAGGTGGCTGGTACCTGAAACTCCTGTAAAACTTGCAACAGGGTCGGCGTGTATTCAGGGTGAGGGCCATCGTCAAAGGTAAGGGCCACCTGTCGCTTCTGAGGATCTGGCGGTAAGTCCCAGAGAGCCTCAGGAAAAAGGGTCTTGAGGCCCTGCTGCAGAAGGGGGTAGAGGGCAGAGGGGAGGATCTGCGGCGGCCAAAAGGGCATAGATTGACCTCAACTTTCCAGAGAGCCCCTTGTTACCCCCAACTGGCTGTACAGCTTTAGCTCCCGCCACAGTTGAGAGCCACTCATCTGGCCCTGGAGGAGCTGTTGATAGCAGCGTAGGGTTTGCTGAACCTGCTCGGCAGACTCCTGCAAGAACTCAATGCGCAGATATCGCAACCCCAGCGCCAGGAGCTGCGACACATATTCTGCCCCAGTTTGGGCTTTGCCATTGTAGAGGGTGTTGCAGCAGCCAGCATCGGCTTTCAAAATGTGCTCCACATTGGCCCTGTCCCTCAGCCTTACTTCGTGCTTTTCGCAGGGGCGACCACAGTTGGTGTAATCCGTGCCGCTGGAGAGAAAGGCGCAGAAGACGCAGTGCTCCATGTGGAACATGGGCATGTGCTGGTGGATGGTAACCTCGTACCAGTGGGCGGGGCCGGCCTCCAGCAGGGATCCCAGTTGCTCGTGGTTGAGGTCATAGGAGGCGGTCAGGCGCTCCAGGCGGTAGCGGGTTTTCAAGTAATGGGCGGCGAGGGGATTGGCCACGTTCAAGGAAAAATCGCCAATGCAGCGCTGGTTGGCAAAAAAGCGCAGGTGGTCGTAGTTGCGCACCAGGTAGCCATCGGCTCCTGCCGCCAACACTTGTTTTAAAATCCAGGTCTCTCCCGGCTTGGTGATGCGGGGTGGGGCCGCCCACAGCTCCACCTCAGGGTGAGCAGCTTTGGTAGCGCGGATAACTTCTCGGTAGCGACGGGGATCCTCAAACTCCAGGTAGATCTGCCGGATGCCACAGGCAATTGCCGCCGACAACTGGGCTGGCTCCCGCACCAACACCACTAGCTGGGGCGATCCCAGCTCGGCTTGCTCCTGGGGCGGCAGCAGGTCTTGCCAGCGGGCTTCAGGATTGAGCTGCCAGCGGCGGGGCCGGGCCCGCAGCGCTTGCAACTGCTCCACCGCCTGGCGCCGCATCTGGTTGAGGACGCTGACCGGCAGCATCACCTCTCCCTCCAGGGCGTTGTGCAGGGATCCCAGCCGGAAGGGCGTGCCCCCTAGGCGGCCCAGTTGCTGCCGCAGCTTCTCGTCGGTGAGGGGCTGCTGGCGAGCGGGTTGCAAAGGCAGTGGGGAATCCACCTGCACCACGTGGCCCTCTTCGTCCCGTAGGATCAGGGTCAGTGGCAGTCCAGCCTGGCCGTGCACTTCCAGGTGGATGGGGCGTTGAAAGCGAGGCTGATCCCCGGCATAGCTCTGGCGCAGGCGCTTTTCTAGCTCCGGGTCGCTGGTCTTCCAGAGGCGATCCCCCACCCGCAGGCGTTTGCAGTCAACGGCCCCCCGGGCAAAGCCGAGCCAGGCCAACCCCTGCCTCTCCTGCACGCAGTAAACCCGCCCTCCTTGCTCGGGCAGCTCCGGCTCTCCCTGGTCAAAGACCACCCCATCCCCCGGCTTGAGGGGGGCTTCTAGGCGCACCCCCACCTGATCCCCTTCGATCTTCAGCACCTGCCCCAGGTAAACCCCCCGCTTTTTGCCAAAACGGGCGTGTACCAGCTCCTGGTTGTTGATGCCCCGCAGCCAGCCGGTGGACAAGCCGCGGGAAAAGCTCATCTCCAGCTCATACCATTCCTGGGCTGAGGGCTGCCACGCCTGCCCTGCCCCCAGAGCGTCCAAGGCCCGCCGATAGATGCGCGTTACATTAGCTACATATTCCGGCGATTTCAGGCGGCCTTCAATTTTCAAACAGTGGATCCCCAGCTTGACCAGCTCCGGCAGCACCTCCAGCCCGGCCAGATCCTGGGGGCTGAGCAAATACCGCTTCTCGCCCAAGTCGCGCCGGATCCCGTCCACCACCAGCTCATAGGGCAGGCGACAGGCCTGGGCGCATTCTCCACGGTTGGCCGAGCGTCCTCCCAGGGCTTCGCTGGTCAGACATTGCCCGGAGTAGGCCACGCAGAGGGCCCCATGGACAAACACCTCCAGAGCAATTGGGGATCCCCTCTCTTCCAGATGGGCGCGGATCTTGGCTATTTCCTTGAGGGAACACTCCCGCGCCAGCACCACCACCTCGCAGCCCAGCTCGGCGGCAAACTCAGCTCCCACGCCGCTGGTGACAGTCATCTGCGTCGAGGCGTGGATGGGGAAATCGGGAGAAAGATGCCGAACCAGGCGGGCAATGCCGACATCCTGCACAATGACCGCGTCTACTCCCGCTGCTGTCATCGCGCGGATGTACCGTTCCGCCTCCTCCAGCTCCTCGGGAAAGACCAAGGTATTTAAAGTTACGTAGCCCCGCACCCCGCGCCGGTGCAGCCAGGCCATCAGCTCCGGCAAATCCGCTTCGGTGAAGTTGCGGGCGCGCAGGCGAGCGTTGAACCGTTCCAGCCCGAAATAGATGGCATCGGCTCCGTTTTCCACCGCCGCCTTTGCACACTCCCAATCCCCCGCTGGCGCAAGCAGCAGCGGCAGCTCGGCGGGCAAGGCCGCCGCCAGACGTTCGGTTTTGAGGGAACTTATCGAAGCGCTCATGAGAAGAACCCTGAGAAAAAACAAGGGATCCTCTCCCATTCAAAAGCAAAAAACCTGAGAGCAGGATCCCCCTTGCCTCAGGCCAAGCCCTACTGCCGGCGGGCCCTTGACAACGCAAAAGACCGAGGTCTCAGAAAGCCTCAGACCGTCCGCCAACTACAGCGCTAGCAGCACATTCAGGATCCCGGTGAGAATGGCACTGAACAGGGCCAGCGTAATGTAGCGGCCAACAGCCGGGTCTTCCCCCAGGAGCCGGTCGGAGGCGCTGATGGTAAAAAACAAAGACCACGCGTAAACTACCCGGCTCCGACCGCTAAGCGGTACGGAGCGGGCTTTCAGTAGCCCTGAGCCTGTTCTGCTCTACCAGAGAACAAAACAGGCCCGAACCTCTAGGCTGGTTTACGACAGCCCCCAAAAGCGCAATCACATTCGCACCATTCAAATCCGCATCCCCTTCCCATCCACAGTGCCCACACTTGAACGACTTGCCACTGCGGTAGGATTGCGCAGGATCGGGATGGATGTGTAAACATTTGTGACAGGTCTGCGACGTGTAGGCAGGCGGCACAAGAACCAGAGAAACCCCTGCAACTCTCGCCTTGTATTCCAGAAACTGGCGTAGCTGGTAGAACGCCCAACTGTTGGCCCTGCGCCTTTCGGTTTTGCTGCGGGGTTGTTGATTGACTCTTTCCCGGATCCCTGTCAGGTCTTCCAGGGCGATAGCGCTGTTGGTAGCCTTTGCCCTAGAGACAATAGCTTTAGAGATGCGATGATTGACCCACGCCTGAAAGCGCCTCTCCTTGCCAGACAGCCGTTGCAACAGTTCTCTGCATCTGCGCCGCGAACTGCGGGTGCCCTTACTGGCTTTGCGTTGGAGTACCGCCCTCAACCGGGAGTAGTGGTCTCGGACTTTGTTCAACTGCTGTCCATTCCAGTTGTCCCCCTCTGACGTATGGGCAATATCTGTCCTCCCCAAGTCCACCCCGATCACCTTGTCGGTATCTTGTTGCTTGGGTGGCTTTTTCTCTACGCAAATCTGGATGTAGTAGGAGCCATCCTTCCGCTGGACTAGGGTGGCAGCTTTTGGGTTAGAACCAGCCAGCATTCCCCTCTGGTAGTTACCAATGGCTAGCTCAAAGCGTTCTCTCCCTTCAACCGTGGTCAGCGACACCGTCCAGTCTTTCTCGCGGAATGAAAAGATACGTGCGTCGTAGGTAACGAACCTACGCTTGAACTCTTTAACCGGACGGTTGCGCTGTCTCGCCACTTTGCGAGCGCCTGCCACCCGTCTGCACACCTGTTGAGCCAAGTTACTGGACAAGCCGAACCGGGCCCGGATTTCGCGGTAGCACAGAGACTGGAGCTTAACGGCGTTGGCGACTTTCTCGGGTGTGTTTTGGTTGACCCAGTTCAAGGCTTGGCCAAAAGCCTCCATCGTCGCGTCCAATTTGGCGGCTTGCGACGGGGACACCTTGAGCTTGCAGGATATGGTCAGGACTTGGCTCATAAGTTCATTGTACTTCATCAAAGCGCATTCCTCCCGACACTGACCCTACGGGTACAGTGCGGGGCTCCTGCGATTTCTAGCTGAGTGGCGTTGATGGTCTCAAACTGGTTGAATTCAGGGGTGAAGATCTTAGCCATCGTGAAATGCTCCCTACGCCTGGGTGTTTGTACCACCTTAACAAAAGTTAACGCTAGCTGCCACGTTCGCACAGCTACATCAGGGGGGCAGAGTCAGCGCAATATCACTTTGGGAGAAAGCAACAACGTCAGGGATCCCTGGCAATAGTCGATACGGCCTTCTGCAAAGCGCACCTGGGCCAAGCCTGCCTTTTTGAGGGTAATGGCCTGGGGATTGGCCGGCTGCAGGCCAATAGCCGCCTGTATCCACAGGCTCAGATCCGGCTGGTGGCCGACCAAGGCCAGAGACGTGAAGGGATCCCGCTCCGCCTGCCAGCGCACCAGGTCGGCGAAGCTGCCGTCCGGGGCCAGCGGCTCAAACACTTCTAGAGCTTCGGCCAAGTTCTCGTCGAAAAAAATCTCCGCCGTCTGCCGCGCCCTCACAAGGGGACTGGTGAGCAGGAGATCCCACTTCCAGCCCATATCCTTGAGTTGGCGGGCAATTTTGCGGCAGCGCTTGCGTCCCTCATCGGTCAAGGCGCGAAAAGCGTCCTCCACTCCCGCTTGCGCTTCTTCGGCTATGCCGTGGCGAATAAAATCCACAGCCACTTCCTGGACGGAAGCCCGCTTCTCGGCTTCAGCCTGATTGCTTCCCTCTGGCCCGAGCTCAAATGTCATCGGCCCTTGCACGCTTTCTCACTCCTTCAGTCCAGAATACCCCGCTCGGCTTGGAAAAAGCTCGCCTGTTCAGCCTGACCCTCCGGCAGAAAATTGCAGGCGCCTGCTGCGGCCTAAAACAAAAGCCCAGAAAGTTGTGATAGAATTGCTTGAAGTGACAGGTATGTACTGTTTCAGGAGTTCTCCAAGCATGTCTGCAGCAATAGACGTCGCTGATGCTACCTTTGAGGCAGAGGTGCTGCGTAGCGATATTCCGGTCTTAGTGGATTTCTGGGCGCCCTGGTGTGGCCCATGCCGGATGGTGGCTCCTGTGGTTCAGGAGATAGCCGAGCAGTATGCCGGCAAGGTTAAGGTTGTGAAAATTAATACAGACGAGAATCCCCAAACTGCCAGCCAGTATGGCATTCGCAGCATTCCCACTTTGATGCTCTTCAAGGGAGGCCAGAAGGTCGATGTGGTAGTCGGCGCTGTGCCCAAGGCAACTCTAACGACAATTCTGGAGAAGCACTTCGACACGCCTGCCGAGAGCTAAGGTCCTAGCAGGAGGAGCGGCCCTCAACGCTTCAGAGCGCTATGTTTGGATCCGGGGGTAAAGCCTAAGTAGCATTTAGCGTCGATAGCCTATTGCAGTAAAGTAATGACAGAGAACTCTGGATTCTGGCTTGGCTGATTCCCTTTCTTCTCTTCTCCAGGAAATTTTCTCCAACGCCGAGACTCGTCTGAAGCAGTTGGAGCATCACCCCAACCGGACGGCTTGGCTGCGCGTTTTGCAGTCGCTGCAGCGGATGGGATCTCTGAATCTCAGCCGCCTGGACGCTAAGATCCTAGCGGCCACGCTTGAGGATCTGGAGCAGGGCTTTGCGGCCTTCCAGAACTATGTCCATCAGCGCAAGGTAACAGTTTTTGGGTCGGCACGGGTAGGGCCGGACAGCCCGGAATACCGCCAGGCACAGTTGTTCGCCCACTGCATCAGCCAGCGAGGGTTCATGGTGCTGACGGGGGGCGGCGGTGGGATTATGGAAGCCGGCAATCGGGGCGCAGGGCTGGAAAACTCATTTGGGCTGAATATCCAGCTTCCCTTCGAGCAGATGGCCAATCCTGTGATTGCCGCCAGCGATCGGGTAATTAACTTTAAGTATTTCTTTTCACGCAAGCTCTTTTTTGTCAAAGAAACCGATGCGCTGGTGCTTTTCCCCGGTGGCTTTGGTACGCAGGATGAGGCTTTTGAATGTCTGACCTTGATGCAAACCGGCAAAACCAAGCTCATGCCCTTGGTGCTGGTGGACAAGAAGGGCGGTTGCTACTGGAAAGAATGGGATGAATATGTGCGGGAGCATCTACTCAGCCGCGGCCTGATCAGCCCGGAAGATCTCTTCTTATACACCTTAACCGACGATGTAGGGGACGCCTGCCAGCAGATCCTAGATTTTTATCGCATCTTTCACAGCAATCGCTATGTGCGGGAACTGCTGGTTTTGCGCTTGAATGCCAAGCTCTCGCCCCAGGCTCTGGATATCTTAAACGAAGAGTTTGCCGACATTCTCGACTCGGGCCGGATCGAGCAAACCGAGGCTTTGCCGGAAGAAGCAGAGGAAGAGATTGCCCATCTGCCGCGGCTGGTGATGCACTTTAACCAGCGTAACTTTGGACGGCTGTGGCAAATGGTGCGCCGGATCAACACGCTTCATCCAGCACAGCCGGATCGTCTGCAAATGCGCCCCGACCAAAAGTAGGGGATTGTCGGAAGGGATCCCAATGGGCCGGTTGTTTGTCAAAATCTGCGGCATCACCCGCCAGGATCAAGCGGAGGCTATCGCCGCGCTGGGGGTGAGCGCTCTTGGGTTTATCGCAGTGCCCAACACGCCGCGCTATTTGCCTCTCTCCCAGGCCCGCTGGCTTGCCTCCCTACCCCGCCATGTGGAAAAGGTGGGGGTCTTTGTGGATCCGGATCCCCGTACCATTGCCACCTGGGTGGAAGTGGGCGGCCTCACGGCTGTTCAGCTCCACGGCCGGGAATCGCCAGAAGAGTGCCGGCAACTGGGAGAATGGCTCCCTGGCATTCGCCGCATTAAGGCCCTGCGCATTCGCCACCTGGCAGATCTGGAGGCAGCCCACCTCTACGGCGACTGTGTGGAGGCTCTGCTTCTGGACGCCTATCACCCCCAGCGTGCGGGTGGCACTGGGCAAACCCTCAACTGGCCAGAGTTGGCCCACCGCTCTCTGCCCTTGCCCTGGCTCCTGGCCGGTGGCCTCACCCCAGACAATGTTCTGCAGGCCCTCAGCCACCTCCAGCCCAGCGGCATTGATCTCTCCAGCGGTGTGGAACGCCAGCCGGGCGACAAAGATCTGCACAAAGTCTGGCGTCTGCTGCAGCAGTTGGAATCCCAAGGGTGGCAAATCGCTTCTGCCCTACCTCAACCCAATCAAGGCCTTTAGCCCCTCCGTCCGAGCCGGATCCCTATTGCAAGGATTGGAAGGATTGAATGTCTAGCCCCGGCCCAAACATCAGCTCTTTCACCTCTCCAAACCTTCCCATCACTCCCAGATCGCGGTCGTTGAAGGTCACCAACACCCCGCCGGCATTGCCGGCGCGCAGCACAATCGATCGCTCGGCTTCCCAGTTCAGCTCCGCCCCCGGCTGCAGGGTGGCCTCAAAAACGGTTTGTCCATCGGCAATCACTCGTAGCCAGGAGGGACGCTCTACCACGCGAATATCAAGGCGCACCGGCTTGCGCGGCGGGGCCTCCAACACGTCGGGGAAAACCCCCTGGATGCGCGTCCACTGATCCAGTGTGGGAAACATCTGGCGAAGGGTCGGTTCTGGGCTGCGCCCAGGGGAGTCAGCTGCTCGCGGCTGCGACTGGGATCCCTCGCCGCTTTGTAGGCTGGCCAGCCAATGCCCAAAGGGGTTGCCCGTGCCGTCCAAAAGAGCCGACAGCCCTCCCACCGCCAGCACGACCAGCACCACATAGGCGGCCCAAAGGTGAAAGGGGCGCAGGGCAAAGGCCGGCTGTTCGCCAACAGCAGTAAGAGGAGGGAGCGCATGGGGCGTTTTGGCAGATAGGAGTGGCAAAGCTTGCCGAGATAAAGCCTCGCCATCCAGCCCCAGATAGTTGGCATAGCGCTTAATGAAGCCTTGCACGTAAACCGGCTCCGGCAGCCGACTCAAGTCTGCTTCCTCCAGGGCCTGCAGATATTGGGAGCGGATGAATGTATCGTTGGCTACATCTGTCAACGTCAGCCCCCGTGCCTCTCGTGTTTGCCGAAACAGGGATCCCAGGGCTTCCAATCGCGTTAGCGGGACCGAGTCCTTAGAGCGTTCCGACTCTTGCATCGTTCGGCTACCTGCGGAAGAGAGGAGGCTAGTGTGAGATTGTGCGCACAGTTCCCACAGCTAATTATGAAGAGGGACGGAAAGAGTGCAAAGAGGCGCTTCTGAACAGAGCCAAGCTGTCGGTACCGGCAAGAGGGGCTAGCAGAGCCTGAACCTCTTGGGGCTCCAATAGGCGGAACTGACCTGCCTTTAGGTTTCCGAGGTGCAGCGGGCCGATTGCTTCCCGATGCAGCCTGAGCACCGGATGCCCCAGCTGCTCCGCTACGCGCCGAATTTGCCGGTTGCGCCCCTCAAACAAAACCACCCTCAGCCACGAGGAATTGGCATCCTGCCTATACCCAAAGTTGGGAGCAGGGCAGAACTCCACCTCTGCCGGCAGAGTGGTGTACCCCTCTAAGTTTACTCCGTCTCGCCACTGTTGCAGGGTAGCCCGGCTCGGACGCCCCTGTACCTGCACCCGATAGATTTTGGGCAGATGATAGCGCGGATGGGTCAGCTTCAGCGTCAGGTCGCCATCGTTGGTGAGCAGCAGCGCCCCACTGCTGTCTGCATCCAGTCGGCCCACGGGATAAAGGCGGATCTGCCGGTTCCAGGGCGGGGGAAGCAGATCCAGCACCGTCTTGCGCCCCCACGGATCCTTGCAGGTTGACAAAACCCCCAGGGGCTTGTGCAGGAGCAAAACGTAGCGGGCTGGATCCCCGAAAGGGATCACCCGTCCATCCACCTCGACGCGATCCCGTTCGGGATCGGCTTTAAAGCCCAGCTCGGTGACCACCTTCCCGTTCACCCGAATGCGCCCGGCCAGGATCCAGGCTTCCACCTGGCGACGGGAGGCCAGCCCCTGTTGAGCCAAGAGCTTCTGGAGCCGTTGGGGTGTCGCCATAGGCATGGGGTCACAAGAGAAACAGCGATCGGAGAACGGGGCTGCTAGGCAGCAGAGTCTTCGGATTTCGAGAGCAGATCCGGCAGTTCCGCAGGACTGGAGGCCAATAGCAGCATTTCTGACTTCGACCCTGAGCTATCTCCCAGGGAATAGCTGAGGCCACAATCAAATTCTTCTGCCAGCCGGCAGACTTCCTTGAGATCTCCCACCGACCAAATGCTCCAACTGCTCCGAATCTGGTTATCCACCCACACTTGCACGCGGTTGCCTTCGATGTGAATGATGCGCTTGGGGTTGGCTTCTGAGGCCCGGCCTGTAGACTCAACCAAGGCCTCCGGCCCGCTGACGCCAACGGAAGATTTTTGCCTCAAAGCCCCCAGAGCAGCCATTAACTGCGGCAGAGCCAGTAAAAGGTGCTGGGTGGCTTGTTGGGGTTGCCCTTTCAAGCAGGAAACCAAAGCTTCGGCAACACTCTGGTTCAGAGCTTGCAGAGCTTGGAGTGGAGTAGCACCCGCTAAAGCGGGATCCGGTTGCAGTGGGCTTTGAACATCCATGAAAAGGCAGAAAAGGCACAAACCGCAACTTTACAGCCCTTTCGCCGGTTTACGGCAGCGACGGTGCTGCCCATTGGGGCAGAAGGCCCCGGTTGGCGTAAGCATGCCGCCGACATTGAGCCCTGTACAGATGAGATGGCCGGGGAAAAGGCCGTATGGCTTCCTTAAGCCTAACAAATCCAAAAACTTCTCCGTGAGACAACATTGCTTTGAGGTTGTCCGCATCGCTGCGAAGCCAAGGCCTCTCCGGTCCACTTGGTCATTCAGGTAGGTTCTTTTCTCGCTTGTGCAAAGCAGGCGGAGCTTTAGCGCAGATCCCCCAGGTTGGCACGAAAGTGGGCAACTCTTAAAGCGAGCAACTATTGTTGTTCGCTCAATTCGTCTTCTTCACCCCCAGGGGTGTCCGCCATCCTTCCCTCAACCCCAGGGTGGGATCCCTCCTGTTGTTGGGCCTCAGCGGGCTGTCTCAGTTGGTTGAGCAGGGCCAGAACCCGGGATCCCCGCTCCAAAGAGCGATCCTGCAAAAACACCACCGTCGGCACCCGTCGCAGGCCGAGGCGCTGACCGATTTCCCGCCGCACGAAGGGAGTGGCGGAAGCCAGCCCCTCCATGGTCTGCTGCTGGGCCGCTTCATCGCCATAGATGCTGACGAAGATGCGGGCATTTTGCAGGTCATTGGAAACCTCTACGTCCACAATGCTGACCATCCCTGCCCCCACCCGGTCATCTTTGATCTCCGAGAGCAGGATTTGGCTGACCTCCCGTTTGATCAGCTCGGCTACCCGTGCCACCCGTCGCGCTGTCGCCATTTTTCTGTCCTTAGGTTCCTATCTTCTGCAAACTTGCTCTGGCCGGTTGCCGGCGGCTCCTTAGGTGGTGCCAGCTTCTCCTCGCCATGTCCTCAGAACAGTAGCAGATGCTACGCGCCTCTTCTCCTTCCCCCTCTATTCTGGGTCCATGTCCACCCTATCTTGAGTATGAATACGTGACGTACTCCCGCACTCATGCTGACGCATAGAGTGCAGGCTTCCCAGTGACTCCTGCCCAATGGCAGGACATTTCCTGAGCTTGAAGAACGGGACGCCCCACCGCTCTGGATTTGATGACCCTCGCCGAGTTGTGATCCCTGCCAATCCTCAACCCACAGTGCGGACAATCGTGCCACCGCTCATGCAGCTCTTTGGGCACCTCACGACCGCACCCCGAGCACCCTTGACTGCTGCCGCGGGGATCCCCTGCAATCGTCAACAGCCCAGCTCTTTCAGCCTTGGCTGCCAAAATTTGCAGGAACTCACCCCAACCGGCGTCATGGATAGATTTGGCCAACCTTGTCCTTGCCAGACCTTTGATGTTCAATGCCTCATGGGCTATGTGTCTCCCTTTTTGCAAAAGCTGATGAGCAACTTTGTGGTGGAAATCCCGGCGCTGGTTGGCTACTTTCTGATGTGCCTTGCTCAACCTCTTGACCGCTTTCTGGTAGCGGTTTGACCCCTTCTGCTTGCGCGATACAGACCGTTGCAGCCGCTTGAGCCGCTTTTGCGCTTTACGGTAATACTGAGGAACCTCAACCGCCTCACCCTCATCGGTGACCAAGAAAGAGCTTAGCCCCAGGTTATCCCCATCGTGTTTTCCCACGTTGGCGGGTCAGGGCTCCATTCCGGGACAGACGGATCTTGTAAGCTCAAGGTCACATACCACCCATCCACCTTGCGGGTGATGGTGGCCGTTTTGATAACAAACCCCTCAGGCAAAGGGCGGTGTTGGACCAGCTTGACCGGCCCAATCTTGGGCAGATGGATAAACTGCCCTCGAATGCAGTCCTGCTTCATCTGAGGGAAGGTGAAGGAGCGATACCGCCCTACTCCCTTAAACCTGGGCCTGCCTGCCCGCTTGCCGTTACAGTCACCTTTTAGCCATCGGTCAAACGCTCTTTGCACCCGCTGTAGGCAGTCTTGGAGCACCTGGGAATGAATCGCTTGGTATTCGGGGAAGAGAGCCTTTGTGTTTACCAAGTCTCGTTTCTGTGAGTAGAAATCGGGCTTGTCTTTCAACTCAGGCAGATGGCAGACCGTCAACGGGCAAGCATGGCTGTCACAGCGATTCTGCTCCCACCAGCGGAAGCGCTCCGCCAGGCGATAGTTGTACTGCTTACGCAGCAGCTCCAGCCACTCACCCATCAGGGCGACTTGGCTAGCAGTAGGGCGCAAGCGGTACTGGTAAGCGGTTCTCATGATGAATGCATTGTACCTGTTGAACGCTCCCGCCTCTCATCCCGACTCTGACCGGCCCGCCCCCCTATATCCCCCCGTATACGGGGGGACTGGGGGGCTGGGGGACTGGGGGGCTGGGATATAGGGGGGTACAGAGCGGGGCTTCCAGGACTACGTCCCGCTAGCGCGAACGGCGGATTAGCTAAAGCCATCGATGGATGGATGGAGACGTGATGAGCAAGACGCCAGAGGCGCTGCGGCGCTCCGTTGAGCAGTTCCTACTTAATGTACCGGAGCCGCTCGATCCGCTACTTGCCCTCAAGCTGACTCAGTTGGTGGTGAGGCCGGGAGATACAGCTTACGCCATGGGCTCCAGCGATGGCCAGCGAAACCTTGACGAGCGCTGTTGTCCCTGCCCTGGACGTCTGTTGGGGGAATAGACATCATTTGCCCACCTCTGCCGGCAGCCTGGGGTTGAAGAGAGGAAGAAAAAGCGGCCAAAATGGGATCCGGTTGCTTGGCCTCCTATGACTTCCCCGGTTCTCCTCTGGCATCGCCGCGATCTGCGGCTGGCGGACAACAC
Organism: Thermostichus sp. MS-CIW-15; assembly: GCF_054060575.1. Lineage (NCBI taxonomy): Bacteria > Bacillati > Cyanobacteriota > Cyanophyceae > Thermostichales > Thermostichaceae > Thermostichus > Thermostichus sp. MS-CIW-15. Next base: position 119,875 of record NZ_JBSSDI010000004.1, read on the forward strand.
AGCCCTCCACGCGGCGGCGCAGCGCAGCTCCCAGGTGGTGCCGGTTTTCGTTTTCGACCCGCAGGTCTTGCAGCGGGCGGATATGGCCCCAGCCAGGGTGGCGTTTCTCCTCCAGGCGTTACAGGAGCTGCAGGAACGCTACGCCCAGATGGGGATCCCGCTCCTCTGGCGGCGGGGGGATCCGTTGGCGGAGCTGCGGCAGTTGGCCACCGAGCTGGGGGCGCAGGCCGTGTTCTGGAACGAAGATCTGGATCCCTTGGCCCGGCAGCAGGAGAGTCGGGTGCGGGCCAGCTTGACGGCAGCCGGGATCCCCTCTTTTTCTTACCAAGATATGCTGCTGCACGGGCCGGGAGAGGTGTTGACCCAGGCGGGGGATCCCTACTTCGTTTTTACCCCCTTCTGGCGCCGCTGGTCCAGCCTGCCTAAGCCGGATCCCTTCCCCATTCCCAAGGATCTCCAGCCAGTGTCAAGCCTGCAATCCCAACCGCTGCCCAGCTTGGCGGATCTGGGGTTTGTCTGTGAGCAGCGGATCCCGGCAGCGGGGGAGAGCGTGGCTCAGGGTCTTCTGGAGGATTTTTGTCAGGGCCTGCGCATTTTCGACTACGAGCGGGCCCGCAATTTCCCGGCTGAACAGGGCACCTCCCTCCTCAGTCCCCACCTCTGCTGGGGAACCATCGGCATTCGCCAGGTGTGGCAGGCCACGCGGGAGGTGGAAGCGGAGGCCCGCAGCGAAGAGGCCGAGAGCAGCCTGCGCACGTGGCGGCAGGAGCTGTGCTGGCGCGAGTTTTACAAGCATGTCTTGGCCCACTGGCCCCATGTGGAAAGCGGAGCCTACCGACGAGCCTTTGATGCGCTGGAATGGGACAACCGCCAGGACTGGTTTCAGGCCTGGTGTGCCGGCCAGACGGGCTACCCGATTGTGGATGCGGCCATGCGCCAGCTCAACGAGACCGGCTGGATGCACAACCGCTGCCGCATGATCGTGGCCAGCTTCCTAACCAAAGATCTGCTTATCGACTGGCGCTGGGGAGAGCGCTACTTTATGCAGAAGCTGGTGGACGGGGATCTGGCGGCCAACAACGGCGGCTGGCAGTGGAGCGCGGGTGTGGGCACAGATCCCAGGCCCCTGCGCATCTTCAACCCAGCCACCCAGGCGGCCCGCTACGACCCGGAGGGGGAGTATATCCGCCGCTACCTGCCGGAGCTAGCGGGGCTGGATACCCCAGCTTTGCTGTGGGTGGGGAATGACCCCAAGGGATCCTGGGCTCTGCAGGAGCGGCGGCGCTGCGGCTACCCGGATCCCATCGTGGATCACAAGGTGCAGCAGCAGGAGTTCAAGCGGCGCTACCAGGCAGTGCAGCACGGCCACTCTAAGCCCGCTCAAGGCAGTCTTTCTCCTCCTTTCTGACAAGACGTGGCAAGGACGCCTCGTCACTCCCAGAAGCGCTCCGCGCCGCCAGCAGGTTTGCGACGGCGTTGCGTAGCAATAAAAAAGGGGATCCGAGGGATCCCCGCCAATCCCCACTTGCTTGAGACTACCGCCTTAGCTCGCTGGGGATGCGCTCCCCGAAGAGCACGAAGTAGAGAATCCGATAAATGTCCGTGTTCAGGATCCCGGTGGTCGGCACCAACTCTCGAGCGTTCAAGCCCGCAGCGCGAGCAATGACTCCACTGCCGACGTCATCTCCGCTAGCCCAAGCCACGGCAAAGGGAAAGCGCTTGCCATTTTTGTCGGGAGCGGAAATGAACGGCTTGCTACCGGTGCCGTCAACCCCGTCAATGGGGGCACCACTGCCTTCGGGGTCAGTAGGGGGCAACGGCTCATCAGCGGACTCGACATCCACCAACTGCATGCCACCGGCATTGCTGTCGCTGGTGGTGATCATGAAGGTCTTGGGATTCTTCTCGATAAAGTTGAGAATCACCCCGATGGCATCGTCGGCCCGCTTCATGGCCTCCAGGCAGCCGGAAGCATTGAGGTTGTTGCACATGTTATCAGTGCCCTCTTCTTCGATGACAGCCAAGAAGCCCTTGGGATTGCGGGAGATCCGCTCCAGGGCAAACTGTGTCATCTCGGCAATGGTGGGGGCGCTGGCGATGTAGTTGGGCAAGTTTTCTTTCCGCAACTCTTCTTCAGGCTTGTCGTAGAAGGTGTCCTCGACGTTGAACACCCCCAAAACCTTGGAGACATTCGCCGGCAGCTTCAGCAGCTCGTCGCGGGTATAGACGACGGCATACCCTTTTTTCTTGGCTTCCTCAATGAGGTTGCGGCCATCCTTGCGCTTCCCTTTGCCAAAGCGGCCCTGGACACCTTCCGGCAGCAGCCATTCCTCGCCACCCCCCAGGATGATGTCTACCCCTGACTCCACCACCTGCAGGGCAATCTCCTCATAGTCGCTGCGCTTGGCAACTTCGGCAACGAAGGCAGCCGTCCCCGGCTCAATGATGGATCCCGTTTGCACCAGAGCCGTACCCAAGCCTGCCGCCACAGCCTCTTCCATGATCGTGTTCAGGGTGCCGTTGGCCGAGGGATACTCCTTGCCGTCCGGATCCAACCCAAAGCTCTTGGCGTGGACACGGGTTCCCGTGGCATGGGTCACCGCTCCGGCGTTGGAAGTTCCCCCAAGCTGGTCGAGATGGTGCCCGCGATAGGGGGCAATCACGGGAAGACGATCCCAGTTCAGAAAGCCATCGGGGCCGTAGTAGAGAATGCGTGTGATGTCCCAGTGGGAAGCTGAGGTTCCATCCGGGTGGAAGAAGATGGCCCCGTTTCCGGTCGGCTTAGGCGCCGCTTGAGCCAGGCTAGAGGAAAAAACTGACGAGGACAGCAGACACAAAGTTGCAGCCAACGCTGCCCTCAGAGAATAGCTACGCATAGCTAACCCGCTCTTGCTTGCTCAAAGCTGAACGTCAAGGAAAGTAACACAGCCTTGAACAGTTAGCAAGAGCGCGCGCAAATGCCCCTGCAGAACTTACCTGCAGCGACAATCCGCCTCTCAGGTCTACTACTTGGCCGGGGCAGGTTGCGAGGTCTATACCTAGAGTTAACTATCTCTTAACTGCCTCATAACGTCAAGGCTTCTCGTAGAGCTTTATAGCCGTCTTCCAGTCAAGCTGTTCTTTTGGGAGCAGGCGTCGAACTCTTGGCCTGCCAGGACCGCCTAAGCTGTCTAAGGTGGTGTTGCCAACGCTGCAGTTCCCCGGCTTCCAACGGGATCCCGCCAAAGCGTACTTCCAGGTAGCGCTGCAGGAACCGGATGGCCAGTTCAACCTGAGGCAAGTCGGCCTGGCGCAAGTGGTCTAGGCAAGCTTCTGGCCCTAGGTGGGCGGGGATCCCCACTGCCGTCGCCAGGTCCCGCAGTTGCAGATAAAGCCTTGAGATAAGCTGGCGGCGCCGCTGGGACTTGGGTAGAGCCGCCGGGATCCAGCGCATCCCGGCAAAGGCCAGACTCGGCAGCAGGATCCCTACCATCCAGGTAGGCCATGCAGGGGGCGGCTGCCACAGGGATCCCATCACCACTCCATTGGCGGCTGTGGCCAAGAGGATCCATCCCCCATCCTGCCAGCGCACGGCCTGGTAGCGGCGGCGGCGACCCCAGTGGGCCATGGAACTGGTGATTAAAATCACCCCCACCAGCGGCAGGCTGTTTTGCTGCAGGCTTTGCCCCCAGCCCACCAAGCTGCGGCGGAGGGCGGCAACGACATCCTCCTGCTTTTGGGGAGCGGTCACGCGGCTGGCCAGCTCCTGAATCTGCCGCCAGATCTGCCGCTGGGTGGATAGATCGTACTGGATGACGTACTTAAACCAACGGAAGCGCAGGCTGTCGTAAAAATCTTGCAGGGGATCCCACCCGCTTTGCCGCTGGCTAACATTGGCCTCTGCCGGCGTAGCGTCAAAGATGACCCAGCCGTAGGAGCCAAAGGGGATCTCCGTCCACGAGTGGGCATCGGCGTTGCGCACCGCCAGGTACTTTTCCTGCGCCACCCAGCGCCCGCCCAAGAAGCCATTGACCACGCGGGCCGGGATGCCGAGGCTGCGGGCCAGCACCGTCAGGGCGGTGGCAAAGTATTCGCAGTGGCCGCGGCGGTGGGTAAACAAAAAGGCCTCCAAAGGCGGCTCGGCACCGGGATCCGGCAGATCGGTGGTGTAGGCGTAGTTCTCCAGCAGGTAGTTCTGCAGAGCCGCTACCTTGCCAAAGACGTCGGGGATCCCAGCCGTGATCTCCTCTGCCAAGGCGGGAATGCGCGGATCCAGCTCTGCTGGCAACTGCAGATAGGCTTGTTGCTGGACTGGGTCAAGAGCGCTCAGCAGCTCCTCCCGGCCAAGCTGGCGCAGGCGGGGCCTTAGATCCTGGGGGATCCAGCTCACGGCGCGGTAGAGATAGGGCAGCCGGGGGGGCAGAGAATGGCTGACATCCCCGCTCTCGTGCAGGAGCAGGCGGCGAGTTTGCCGTTGCCATGCCTGCTGCGGAGTCATCGCCCCACCTCGATCTAGCCACTCCACCTCTAGCAGCGGCGCCACCCCAAAGACGGTGGTGGTGGCCAGCGGCTCTAGGTAAATCCGCTGCTCCAGGGGGAAGAACTGGAGGTCGCTCGCGGTGGGGATCAAGGGGGAAGCCGAGAGATCAAAGACCCCTGCTGCAGTGGGGAAAATCGGGATCGCGCGGTTCAGCGTCCGCGACCAAGCCCGCCCGTCGTAGCGATCAAAGCTGATCCCCCGCCAGTAGAGGGACTCCACCTGGGGGGGCACCCCTGCCGGGAACTCCACCCGCAGGGCAACGGTGTTGTCGGTTTTAAGGGTGCCGAACTCCCCCAGGCTGACTTCTTCGGCAAAGCCGGTGGTCATCACCGGCGAGCGGGCCTGCCGGCCCAAGATCCCCAAGCTGAGCCGCGGGAAGAGGAAAAACAAAACCACCGAGAGAATTGTTGCCAGCAAGGCCAGGGATCCCAGAAACCCCAAAAAGCTGAGGTCGATCCCGCGGACTTGGCTGGCCGCCTGCGGGTGCTGCTCCGCCTGCAGGCGCAGGTGATAGAGGGTGAGGTTAACCAGCCCCACCCCCACATACAGCAGGAATAAAAACCCAAAGCTGATGTCTTCGTTGAAGAGGGTGGCGATGGCCATCAGCAGCAGAGACAGCACCGCCAACTGGATGTGGTCTGCTGCCCGTTCCCGCTGGAACAACTTGGCCCCTGTTAGGTAAAGCACCAGGCCTATGGCCCCATCCGAAAGCGGCAGCACGCCCGCCAGCACCAGGGCCGCCAAGCTGACCAACACGCTCACCGTCAGGGGCATCCACAGGGAAGCATAGCGGGCAAAACTAATCCGGGGCGGCTCCCAGAACCAACTGCCCACCCCTGCCGCCAAGCAGAGGGCGATAACCGCCGGCGACAGGGCCCGATCTCCAAGGCAGAGGGCCGTGAAGGCGATCCCCACCAGCAGGTAGATGAAGACCTTTTGGACAGCAAGCAGCGGCCAGGCCACGGGCTAGGTTGCTTCGGGATCCTCAAGTGGCCCTTCCAAGATAGCCAAGTCTTTCTCCTTCTCCTGCCCACGATAGACCCAGCTTGCCGGCACCCCTTCTCGATTGGAGAGGACAGACTTCTGGCGCGGCACTAGAATCGTTAATGTTCCTTAACTTTCGTTGTTTTTCGACCTGCGCTGCGCACAGAGGGGACGAGATGTCCGGTCAGAACGAAATCCACGTAGTGGGGGCGCGGCAGCACAACCTCAAGAACATCGAGCTGCGGATCCCGCGCAATCGCCTGGTGGTGTTTACGGGCGTCTCTGGATCCGGCAAATCTTCTCTGGCCTTCGACACCATCTTTGCCGAGGGGCAGCGGCGCTATGTGGAGTCCCTCAGCGCCTACGCGCGGCAATTTCTGGGGCAACTGGACAAGCCGGATGTAGACCGCATCGAGGGCTTGAGCCCGGCCATTGCCATCGACCAAAAGTCCACCAGCCACAACCCCCGCTCCACGGTGGGCACCGTTACCGAAATCTACGACTACCTGCGGCTGCTCTACGGGCGGGCCGGGATCCCCCACTGCCCCCATTGTGACCGGGTGATTGCCCCCCAGACGGTGGATCAAATGGTGGACCAGATCCTGGCCCTGCCGGAGCGGACGCGCTTTCAGTTGCTGGCGCCTGTGGTGAGGGAAAAAAAGGGCACCCATGCAGCCCTCTTGCAGAGCTTGCGCCAGCAGGGGTTTGTGCGGGTGCGCATCGACGGCCAAGTGCGGGATCTGAGCGAAGAGATCGAGTTGGCCAAAAACAAGGCCCACACCATTGAGGTGGTGGTGGATCGGCTGGTCAAGGGCCCCGAGATCGCCGAGCGGCTGGCCGATTCCCTGACCACCTGTCTGCGCCAGTCGGGGGGACTGGCGGTGGTGGAGCTCTTGCCGAGAGAGGAAGAGCGGGAACACCTGCTGCAAAAAGTGGCCGAGGTGGCGGGGCAGTACCTCAACGGCAAGCCGACGGAGCTGATCTTTTCGGAACAATTTGCCTGCCCCGAACATGGCTCGGTGCTGGGCGAGCTGTCGCCGCGGCTATTTTCCTTCAACTCCCCCATCGGCGCCTGTCCTGTCTGTCACGGGCTGGGCTTTGAGCCCATCTTCGACCCCGACCGGATCGTGCCGGATCCCAAGCTCCCTTTGTACGCGGCCATCGCCCCCTGGGCGGAGCGGGAGAACCCCTACTACCTGGCGTTGCTGGCAGGGGTCGCCAGGGCCTTGGGCTTTGACCTCAGCAGCCGCTGGTGCGACCTCACTCCCGAGCAGCAGCAGATCCTCCTCTACGGCACCGACCAGGAGATCTACGTTGAGGCAGAATCCCCCTACCGGGGCCGGGGCTACTACCGTCGCTACGAAGGGGTGATCCCGCAGTTGCAGCGGCACTACCAAGAAACCACCTCCGAGACCTACCGGCAAAAGCTAGAGGCCTACCTCACCTACCGCCCCTGTGCTGCCTGTGGCGGATCCCGGCTGCGGCCGGAGGCCCTGGCGGTGCGCGTCGGCGGCTACCGCATCACGGATCTCACCCAGATCTCCATTGGCGATTGCCTGCGCCGCCTGGAAGACCTCAAGCTCACCCCCCGCCAGGCCCAGATTGCCGAGCTGGTGCTGCGGGAGATCCGAACCCGGCTGCAGTTTTTAATCGATGTGGGCCTCGACTACCTCACCCTGGCCCGACCGGCCATGACCCTTTCGGGGGGCGAGGCGCAGCGGATCCGGCTGGCCAGCCAGATTGGCTCCGGCCTGACGGGGGTGCTCTACGTGTTGGATGAACCCTCCATCGGCTTGCACCAGCGGGACAACGAGCGCTTGTTGCAAACCCTGTTGCGCCTGCGGGATCTGGGCAACACCCTCATTGTGGTGGAACACGACGAGGAAACCATCCGCGCCGCCGACCACATCGTGGATATTGGCCCTGGCGCCGGCATCCACGGGGGAGAGGTGGTGGCCCAAGGGTCTCTAGCCGATATCCTGGCCTGCGAGCGCTCCCTCACTGGCGCCTATCTGTCGGGGCGGCGGCGGATCCCGACCCCGGCTCGGCGGCGGCCCGGCAAGGCCGTTTCCCTCAAGCTCACCGATGCCCACAAAAACAACCTCAAGCACATCGATGTGGAGATCCCCCTGGGCAAGCTGGTCTGCGTCACCGGCGTCTCCGGCTCCGGCAAGTCCACCCTGGTCAACGAGTTGCTCTACCCCGCCCTGCGGCACTACCTCGGCCAGAAGGTGCCCAAACCCGCGGAAATGGGAGAGCTGCAGGGCGTTGAACACATCGACAAGGTGATCGTCATCGACCAATCCCCCATTGGCCGCACCCCTCGCTCCAACCCTGCCACCTACACGGGTCTATTTGATCCCATCCGCCAGGCCTTTGCCCAGACTCTAGAGGCCAAGGCTAGAGGCTATCACGCTGGCCACTTTTCCTTCAACGTCAAGGGGGGGCGCTGTGAAGCCTGCAAAGGGCAGGGGGTGAACGTGATTGAAATGAACTTCCTGCCGGATGTGTATGTTACCTGCGAAGTGTGTGGCGGCAGCCGCTACAGCCGCGAGACCCTCCAGGTCAGGTACAAGGGCAAAAACATCGCCGAAGTCCTGGATATGACGGTGGGAGAAGCGCTGGAGTTTTTCGCTGCCCTGCCCCCTGCGGCCAAGATCCTGCAGACCCTGGCCGATGTGGGCCTCGACTACATCAAGCTGGGCCAGCCGGCCCCCACCCTCTCCGGCGGGGAAGCGCAGCGGGTAAAGCTGGCGGCAGAACTGTCCCGCCGTTCCACCGGCAAAACCCTCTACCTGCTGGATGAGCCCTCCACTGGCCTGTCTTTCTACGACGTTCACAAGCTCTTGAACGTCCTGCAGCGGCTGGTGGATGTGGGCAACACGGTGCTGGTGATCGAGCACAACCTGGACATCCTCCGCTGTGCCGACTGGATCATTGACCTGGGGCCAGAAGGAGGCGACCAGGGCGGCCAGATCGTGGCCGTAGGCACCCCTGAGGCAGTGGCTGAGCAGCCGGGATCCCATACGGGGCGCTACCTGAAGCAGGTTTTGCAACGCTATCCCCCCGGCCAGTAAGCCCTGCTATCCCCACCCTCTGAGAGACAAGTTGGACAAAGGTCGACTTTGAACCGGGCGGCTGCTTTCTTCACTGATGTCCTGCCCAGTTCTCTTCAAAACAAAAGCTCTTCAATGACTTCGTTGGAAAACAGCCAGCCCTCCGGCGGGACTAGCCGCAGCCGCCCCGCCTCACAACTGGCCCAACCTTTTTCAAAATAGGGATCCAGCCTCTGCAAGGCCTGCTCCACCTTCCTGCTGCCAAAGCGCTCCTGTAGAGTTGCCAACTCCAGCCCTTCCTGGAGGCGCAACCCCAACATCACCGTATCCATCCAGATTTCTTCTGCAGAAGCCGGCGGCGGCAGGGGGTGAACCTGCGCTTTGACCTGTTCAAAGTATGCGTGGAGAGTTTTCGGCTGTTGAATGCGCCGCCCCCCTTCGTAGCCGACCGATCCCATGCCAAAGCCAAAGTAGGGGCGGTTTTCCCAGTACACCCGGTTGTGGCGACAGGCATACCCAGGGCGGGCAAAATTGGAGATCTCGTAGTGGATGTAGCCGGCTTGGGTGAGCAACTCCCGCGCCGTCAGGTACATGGCAACCGTGGTCTCCTCGCTGGGCAGAGGCGCCTCCCCCGGCCGGTAGAGACGCCCAAAGCGGGTTCCCGGCTCGAGAGTGAGATCGTAAACGGAGACATGGGTGGGGTTGATTTCAAGAACAGCCTGCAGTGACTCCTGCCAATGTTCTAAAGTTTGATAGGGCAGCCCGAAGATCAAATCCAGGTTGAAATTCTCAAAGCCCACCGCCTGCAAGTCGGCCACAGCCTCGTAAATTTCTTCCACCCCATGGAGGCGACCGCAGGCGGCCAGCAGCTCCGCTTGAAAGGCCTGTACCCCTAGGCTAATGCGGTTAACCCCTAGATCCCGGTAGCCTGCCAACTGCTCCCGTGTCAGGGTGCCGGGGTTGGCCTCGAGCGAGATCTCGCAGTCGGGATGAAACGGGATCCTCTCCCTTAATTGGCTCAAAATCCGACTCAACTGCTTCACCGTCAGCAGGGAAGGGGTGCCGCCGCCGAAAAAAATGCTGGTCAAGGGCTGGGGATCCCCGGCCAAATGGCGGTAGCGGTGGGCGCCGCCGATCTCTTGGCAGAGCCTCTGCACATAGGTTTCGATCAGTTCGCGCGTGCCCAGGCCGGTGGCAAAATCGCAGTAGTGGCAGCGCTGCCGGCAGAAGGGAATGTGCAGATAGGCCGCCTCCGGCCAGCCAAGCTGAGTGGAGAGGGCAAAGTCTTCTGCAGAGGCTGCAACTACCATAGCTCCCTACCTTGGTGACGTACTCCCACACTCATGCTGACGCATAGAGTGCAGGCTTCATGGCTTACGCCACGCTTCGCCAACAGTGACCCCTGCCCGATAGCAGGACATTTCCTGAGCTTGAAGAACGGGACGCCCCACCGCTCTGGATTTGATGACCCTCGCCGAGCTGTGATCCCTGCCAATCCTCAACCCACAGTGCGGACAATCGTGCCACCGCTCATGCAGCTTTTTGGGCACATCTCGACCACACCCCGAGCACCCTTGACTGCTGCCGCGGGGATCCCCTGCAATCGTCAACAGCCCAGCTCTTTCAGCCTTGGCTGCCAAAATTTGCAG